>JAQBOS010000551.1 GCA_028287925.1 Mucilaginibacter sp.
ATTTATATCGAACTCACGTTAATTTAACGTGAGTTCGACATAAGCAAACGATCCCCTCACCCCAAACCCTTCTCCAACCGCGTGCAACCATAGCTTTAGATGAGGTGAAGCGCAAGTTTGTGTATCCACGCCGGCAAAGCGTTCCATTTTTACACGCGGAACACCTGGAACAAGGTGGAACACGCTGATTATCAGATACTTTACTTTTTATTAAAGATTATATAAATGTAAGTAGCTGATAATCAATTACTATACTACCAACCTTTATATCGCACTCACGTTAATTTATCTATTTTACAGGCTACCGGAACCCTGTTGCCTGTAAAATAAATTCAACTATAGGTGTAGGGTTTAGAAAGCTGTGAGGATGATGCTTAAAACCAGGCTTATGCAGCACAGTTATAGATCCGTTAAGTTCTCTTATTTTTTCTTCAAACAAAAGCGTATTTTTTGAAGGATCAACCGCCTCATCATCATCTGCCGAGAGGTGCAGCATGGGATAATTACCTTTTACTATCTGGGGTACTTTATCAATCGGGCTTGCTTTTAACGCTGCTATTTGCCCGGCATACGCTAAATGATAATCCTTTTTAAGTATGGCAGTATCCGGCCAGTAACGCAGGTCAAGCAAAGCATTATCAGCATAAACACAGGCTACCTTACCCGGGTTTACAGCTGCCCAGTTATAAATATAGATTCCTCCGCGACTCATGCCTTCAAGCACCGCTTTTTTATTTAAACCGGCTTTATTGAGCATTTTATAAAAATCGTTCCAATATCCTATCGCCTCATCATTACCAAGCAATTCGGCAACATCGCAGTAAACAATATGGAAACCACGCTCAAGCAGGGCAATGTCCGTTTGGGGCTCGTGCCCCCAGAAACGTGCACGCCATACCCATGGATGGCCTTTTGCAGACCATTTAGGCTTTACCACTTTACAGTCCCTGCTATCAAATGTAAATTCAGCACACGGGTATCCATAAAAGTTGCTTGTTTTATATGTCTCTTTTATTTTCTGGAAAATATCAAAACTAAGATCCCGGGGCTGAATAATAAGATCAAACAGCCTTTTGGCAGTAATTGCTGTTCCCTGCAGATCAGGATGGATCTTATCCGGCATCCACTGTTCATGATTAACAAACAGGGAATGCAGATCAATTACTTCCAGGTGCTCATCATAAGCTACCTGCCTTATTTTAGGGATAATGTTGTTAATAATAACTTTGTCATAGATCTGGTTAGTGTCTGTTAAAAATGCTGGGATAGGCAGCAACAGCACAATCCGCGGGTGTGACGGCAGCTGTGCAAGAGACCGGATCATATCATGATAATCCTGCTCATACTCATTTAAATAAACCCGGTTTACAAGCTTACTGTCATTACCTCCCAGGTCAATAAATACCACATCAGGGCGGCTTTTTAATGCTTGCTGCCACGCTTTCGTGTTCCAATAAGACAAATCCCCCTTGCGTAACATGGTAGCGCTGCTCACCCCAAAATTACTCACCGTGTAACCATCGCCTAATAGCTTCTGCAACTGTGCCGGGTATGATTGTGTTGCAGGGTCTTTAAGCGTTGCCCCGTAGGTTATGCTTGCCCCAATACAGGTTATCCTCGTTATGGCTTTCACCGGGATAGCAATAAATAAGCATAGGAGTATTTTTAAAATGAGCTTCATCTGGATTAGTTATTTTTTAGTCAGATCCACAACATCAGCCAACCGGCTTGCAGGGGTCACTTTCAGGTTCATAAGCTTACCTTTTTCAACCTTACCTTCTACAGTAGTGTTATAGGGGGCATTAAGTTTAAAATCAGCATCCCAGCCCACAGGCCAGGCAGGCAAAAGCATGATCTTTTTCCCGTCAACCTGCATCAGCATTTGCTGCAAACCATTTTCACCGTTGCCACCGTTATCTTCATCAGGGCTATAATCATTACCCTTATCCCAAAAAGCCGGGAATTTAAAATTGGGGTCTTTACGGGTAAGCGCAAAGCTTACATATTCTTTAGCCACCGTGGCATCGCTTATCATAGCAGCCTGGATAGGGTCCTGCACCCAGCAACCTTTTGCGCGCTGTTTACGGGCATTAAACGTATTTATAGCTACATCCAGATCCGGCTTACCCAAGCCATAAAGCCTGAATGGGTATATGGCATATAATTCAGGGTTTTCACTATTGAATGATTTTGCAGTTTGAGGCCCGGTATAAGGTAAAAGCACTATTTTCCCATTTTCACTCGTGGTTGGCAAAGGAGGCAGCTCATCATAAAACATTCGCCATTTCAATAGTGTTTTTTCATCCACCAATCCCCCGGGTAATTTCATCATCCGGCTAAGCACGGCATGCAAACCGGCAATATCGGGTGCGGGGTCATGCACCTTCCAAAACATTTCAATAGAATTATCCGGATCAAGCAAAAGCTTACCTGAAGCGTCGCGACCAAAATGCTGGTCAAAAAACTGCAGCCCTGCTGTAGCAACAGGTATTAAAGTTTCCCTGGCAAATGCTTTATCACCGGTATATTCGTAATAATCAAGCATCATCATGCTCAACTCCAATATGGGCGTAAAGTAGTGATTGGTATAATTCGCTTTAACATCGGGCCCCATAAAATTGAGTCCTCCCCAAAAAGGGGCCGTCTCTGCAAAATAAGCGCCCTCATGATGATAATATTGTTTAACCTGCGCCTTATTAGCGGGTAAAATAGCTGCATACATTTTAAATAAGGGCAGCATCATATCAAAGTCGCCGGCCATAAGCCTGGGCCAGTACATTGGCCTTGTATTCTGGAACCAATATTGGCCGCCCCATGCTCTGAAATCTGCGTTTTCGTTTTTTGCGGGATTATCTACTACAAAAATAGACCCATTAAATTTTATAGGATAAGCGCCTCTGCCCGCGCATGCCGTAACAAAACGCTGCAAAACATAGCCTTGCGTAACCTGCTGAGCCTGCTCATCGCCATGCAGAAAAACCCAGCTGCGCTGCCAGAATTGCCACCACCATTGCCGGTGCTTCAGGCGTGTTTGTTCAAGTTTCAGCTTTTCAATTTTATTTATCTGTGGTTCCAGTTTGGAAAGCCATTGGGCGCCACTGCCCGAAACCGATGTTAAAGGGTAAATAGAGATTAACTGTGAGGTAATTGCTTTTGCCGGTTGCAGCGTCACCTTATCTTTATTAACCAATCCATTACCTTTTATAACAGCGCCAAAAGTAAGGTTAGCCAAATGCGGGTCAGCTGCCGGTGAGTTATGATGATACCAGGCAATGCGGCCATTTTGATCATTTAAAACAGTATCGGTTAGGCCTGCGCGCCAATTTTCAAGCTTTACGCTCACAGTTGAAAGACCGGCGCTTTTAGTTTCGATCCGGATCACAGGCTGATTTGCATCAACCCAAACAAGAAAGCTCACCGCCGAACTGCCCTCCCCTTCCTGTACCAATATTTCACCGGTTTTAAGTTTAAGTATTTGCTTGAATACAGAACTATTGGCCAGTGGATTAGGGTTTACCGAGATCCTTACGGCTCCTAACTTCATCAGCACTCCTCCCTGTTTCATCCAGGGATCTTTTGGGGCATCAAGCTCGCCGCCCCATGCATCAGTTTTACTGATATAAAACACAAGATCACCATTTTTCTCTACCCAAACGTTCAGGCCAATATCACCATTACCCAAAGGCATGGATTGCGCCGACCCCGGGCCGGGAGAATTCCAACTAACATTATAAGCATCAAGCAGGGTATCAACCGGCGCCTGGCCTTTTAATCCATTTACAGGCTTTGCAAATCCTGCATAAGGCAACATCATGTACAATAAAATAGCTGCAGCTAACTGTATTCCTTTTTTACTCATTTTGATTTATGCCGGTGGTTATCCGGCCATGCAACCTGCATGCTGGTTTATTGGTTAATTGATAGTACAAATAAATTTAACCGGCTTAATAAAAGATTAAAAAAGCATTAACTTAAAAATGTGAGTTCCTTAGACTCAAAAACCACTCTGCTCCGCAATAAAAATTGCCTGTATTTCTTCGGGTGATAAAGGAGCCTTAAATACTTTCACCTTATCCATATAACCATGATAAATTCTTTCTGACGGAAACTCTTCATTGCGGCCTAATGTCCATTTATTGCTCACAGACAGGTTTGCTGTGATTTCCATTACGGTACGGCCGGCTAATACGCCATCAATATATAAACTTAGTGTTTTTCCGGTACACACGCCCGCTATATGGTGCCAGTTATTGTTCCAGCCGGCGGGTAAATTAACAGTACAGTCTCCCCTGCCCCATCCTCCTGCAAAAAAAGTAAGTGTTTTATGATCGGTTACCTGTAAAACGTGGCTATCGCCTTTGGTTATCAGGTCTACCAGCCCCTGTTCATTCCCTGTGGGATAGATCCATCCCATCATAGTGATGGTTTCGTCCATATTATCCAGGTTGGTGGCGTTATTAACTTCAACAAAAGTATATTCATCAAATCCCAGTCTTCCACCTGTTTTATGCTTTTCGGTGATCAGCAGGTGACCGTCGTTTTGATACCCTGATTTATCTTTTACCAAATTATCTGTTGAATAATTTATCGGGGAAAGATCAAGCAAAAGTGATTCGGTATTATCCTTATACACCTTGTAGCTCACTATTTGATCAGCTGCCGAGATCTTTTGAAACCCTTGTAATGTAGCCATGAACATATGCTTAACCGGTTTTTTTTCACCGGGTTCAAGTACCACTGTGTCCGTAAAAAGTAAGGTATCATTTTTTGTTACCGGGATGTTAAAACTCCGTTTAACCCCGCCAATATTTTGAATGGTATAAGTTAACTGTTGCTGCTCATTGATCTTGATCATGGATCGGGCCGACAGGCCGTTAATTTTAAATAAACGGGTGGATGGCTTTTCCGGCATCAGCACATTAACCGCAATTGGATCCTGGCCCTCCAGCTTGATCTCTGTTTTACCTACCGGATAAAGGCGGCAAACCAACGAATCATTTTTAACGGCTCCCGAAGGCACCAGGCAATTTTTACTAACGTAGGGTTTTCCGTTTACCAGCAGCGTCACAATTTTAACTCCTGTAGCGCTCGTATTGGCAATACGAAAATGTATGGTAAGGGATTCATCCGGAACAACGGCACTTTTTGACGCCGAATAATTCAGGATCTTAAATCCCGGGCTTTTCTTTGTTTCCGATAATATTACCGGGTCTTTGTCAGTCGGCCAATTACTTTCCCGGCTTCCCATGCTAAATGACATTTCCCCGCCACTTGTTAATATAGAATGAGGAACGATGAGTTGTTGCCATGAACGGCCATTAATTGTTAACGCCTGTACATAATTATTTGATAACGATGAATTTTTGCTACTTATACTAAAAGCCTTACCATTTGGCAAATGCAGTACTACCTTACTAAACAACGGTGCGCCAATAGCATAAACCGGGCGGCCCGGGCAAACGGGATAAATACCCATAGCGCTAAAAACATACCAACTGGAGGTTGAGCCCAGGTCGTCATTACCGGGCAAGCCACCGGGACTGGCGCTAAAGCGGTTCAGCATAATTTGCCTCACCCATTTTTGCGTCAGTGCCGGTTTGCCAGCCTGGTTAAAAAGGTAAGGTAAATGAAATACGGTTTCGTTATCAAAAAGGATCACCTCATTTTCCAGCGCTGAGTCAAGCCTGTTTGCAAATTGCCGGTTACCACCCGTAAGATTGATTAGATCCTTTGTATTTTGAGGAACAAAGTAAGAATACACCCACTTATCACCCTCCTTATAGCCAGACATCCCTGGCCGGAGTTTAAACGCTTCATTGTTTCGGGGTAATAACAGCAATTCGTCATTGTTCAACAGGTTGCGGTAATTATTGCCCCGCTTTACTAAAAGCTGGTAATCTTTAGGATTACCCATAATGTCTTTGGCAAATTGCGATAACGCCCAATCATCATAAGCGTATTCTACCGTACGGGTAACGGATTCTGAGCGGGTAAATGGAATATAACCCATTTGATTATAAATCTCCAGATCCGGCTGAATAAATGGAGGTTCCAAAATACTCTTCTTCATGGCTGTATAAACCAATTGTTTATCAAAGCCTGTAATGCCTTTCAGATAACTATCTACAATAATAGGGATGGCGTGGTTACCCGTCATTGATTCAGTTGGCAGGTGGCCGGTTTGCTTATAGATGTCAAGCATGGACAAAATCACATCTTTTTGCTTATCCGGGTAAAGCAGGGTAAGCAAAGGATGCAGGGAACGGAAGGTATCCCATGGAGAAAAAGCTCCGTATTGATAAGCGCGTGTTTTCTGGTGAATTTTATCGTCGGCTCCCTTGTATTTGCCATCAGCATCGTCTATGATCCAGGGGATCAGTAGCGAATGATAAAGCGCTGTGTAAAAAATAGTTTTATTTTGCTCGTTGCCGTCGGTTACATCAACAACAGCCAGTTTTTTAAGCCATTCGTCACTTGTATGCTTACGGATCTGGTCGAAAGACCAGGCGCCGATTTCTTTATCGATATTGTTTTGAGCGCTTGCATACCCAACCGGGGACGCGCTCAACTTAAGTCCGATAACTTTTTCACCATTTGTGGCCGATGCAAAAGTGAAGATCCAGCCGTCATTAACCTGCTTTTTATCAATGTAAGCTTCGGTAAAATTGATAACGGTATTGCCGTTTGAGGCCTGCAATACTTTGGAGGAAACTGCTTTGATTTCCATTGCATCGCCAATAAAGATCTCAGGCCTTGAGCCCGAGGCAAATGTAAAACGAAATAGCCCTGCCCTTGCTGTTGTTGTTGCTTCGGCAATAGTATGGTCATCATCAAAAATCACTTTATAATACCCGGGACCGGCGATTTCGTTTGCGTGCGAAAATTTTCGACTGTACTTCCGAGCCTCAAACCCTGCGCCGACATTAACCGGCATTACATAAAAGTGCCCCGATGAGCCTTCGGGAAAGCCACTCATATGCCTTAAGCAACTGAAGTAGCAAATAACACTGTCTTCGTAATTATAGCCTTTTGCAAACCTTGTTTCGGGGCTTAGCTGTATAAATCCGGATGGCGCTACCGCCCCGGGATAAGTACCGCCCTCGCTGCCCCATTTGGTTGCTACATTGCTTTTGGCCGTACCAATAAACAGGTTTACATATTGCAAATGGTTTGCGTGTTGTGCCGAAACGCCGCTGCAAAAAAGCAACGCTAAAACAGCAACAAAGGCAAACTTAGAAGGAGTTTTCAAATCAAATTCATTAATAAATTAACAAAAAGCATTCAGCCTTAAAAAATCCGCTGGCAGCCCTAATTATATTTTTATGTAGATCTTTCTTTTATCCAGCAGGTAGCCTACAAACCAGCAAAGCAGCATATAACATATTGCAAAAACAAGTGTGCCCAGTGCCCCCGGGAATATCTGCTGGTAAAACACATTGTTGATCCAGTCGTAAAAGCTCAGGCCCGGCTTTACCCAGATTAGCTGCAGGCAGGTTAACAACAATTCCGACAGCAGATAAATAGCTAATGAATTGCGGCCAAATACCAGGAAAAAGTTTGTTCCCCATTTTATATTTTTTAGTTCGATAGCATATACCAGCATCCCTAATAATAACAGATCAATGCCTACGGTAAGCAATACGAATGAGCTTGTCCACAACTTTTTAGCTACCGGGAAAAACTGCGCCCAAAACAAAGCCCCGCAAATAAGCAGCACGCCAAACATCAATAATTTGGCTACAGATTCGTAATTTCTTCCCTTCCGTTGAATGTATGCGCCCGCCAGGTATCCACCTATAACATTTACTATCCCTGTTAAGGTACTTAACAACCCTTCCGGGTCAAAGGCTGTCGGGCCGCCCTTATCATGATATAAATGGTCATTTCCTAAAATTAAAATATCAAGACGCGTGCCTGCATTGCCCAGCATGGTGTATTCTTTACCGGTCTCGCCAAACAGCAATAAAAACATCCAGTAACCTATTAAAAGGCAAACGGAAATAGCAACAGCTGCTTTTTTTGAGCAATAATGAACAATTAGCGCCCCGAAAAAGTAGCAAAGTGCAATCCGCTGCAATACGCCCATAATCCTTGTGTGACTAAGCGGGTTAAACGCCCAGCTTCCATTTTCGCGGTGAAAAAATGGGAACCAATACATCAGGTAGCCCAATAAAAAAATTATAACTGTTCTTTTAAAGATCTTACTTATAAATGCGGCGTCAGATTCAAACTTCTTTTTTGAAAAGCTAAGCGCATTACCCACCGCGAACAGGAACGATGGAAAAACAAGGTCGGTTGGCGTAAAGCCGATCCATGGCGCATGGTCGAGCGGCGTCCAGACATCTGCACCCGAACCGGGCGCATTCACAATGATCATAAAACATATCGTCATCCCCCTGAAAACATCAAGGGCCGTAAATCTTTCAGCGGTTATTGCCATTATAAAAAATTAATTAAGGTCTGCACTTATTTTTGTTATTGTACGGCCTGCTTCGGGTTCAGCAATAATTAATGTATGGGTTGGGCGTTTACCGTCCTCATCATAGATCACCAGCTGGTTTAAGCCCTTATTGAGCCAACATTCAGGGATGTACAAGCCCGGGGCAGCAATCTTTTCGGGATACCGCCCAATATTATGGCCATTAACCCATACGGAGCCATGTCCCAAAGCCTTCGGATCAAACCGCCATACCAGGTTCTGCCCATTTACCTGAGGAACGCTGAATGATGAACGATAAAAACAAGGTCCGCTGGTTGTATTAACGCCTGTAAGCTTTCGCCAGCCTTTTGCGGTCAACGGATTACCCTGCCCACCCTTCATTTGCCAGTTGTTTATGACTGTCGCGTTTCCAATAGCGTTGATCTTTACGGGCTGATCTATCCCGCCTTCATTTGAATAATTTTCAATAAACAAGGTAAGCCTTACCGGTTCTTTTAAAATTGCGGCATCGGTAATATCAACTTCAAAAGGCTGGTTCCAGCCATCATGACGGAATACCTGTTTGCCATTAATAAATACGGTTGCGTTTTCGTCAACACTTTTAAATAACAGGTTGATCTTTGATGTGCCTGCCGGTTGGCGGGGGATAATTGTAGTAAACCACCCGAAGCCCTGCTTCATGTTAAATGCATCGGCACCTATTTTATATTTTTTGTACGATGAGGTGTCAAAGACTGGCGGACCCTGGTTAACATCGCCACTTTTCCCAGCTTTTGTAAAGTACCAGCTATTTAATTCGCTGATGAATGGCCCGCCTTTTTTTATCAGCGCGCTCCCAAAAATGCCTTTACTGTCAACCGCGTCTATAGGCCCCAGGTAAGCCGCCAGCTTATCACGACCATCATGAGCGGTGAAAACAGCCAGTGTATGTTTACCTTTTTTAAGATCGAGCGACACCTCTCCATCGTTAAGCTTCCATGTTGCAGCGGGTTTGCCGTCAATAAAGACCTGGCCGCGGCCATTCCCGTTTACCTGCAGGGTGTATTTACCTGCTATGGGCGTGGTTAGCAAGCTCCTGTACCATGCATCGGGCGTTATATCGCCGTCTGTCCCCATGGGCGCAGGGTCTATTGATTTGAGCCATTGGGCCGCATTGTAGTTTACAGCAGCAAAGCCCGCAGCATTTTTAGCCTCCCAGTTACTTAAAGCAATTGTTACCGGTTGTTTGCCGGCAGGCGATTGTTCTATGGTTAGTTGTGCCGATTTTTTACCGGTATAAAGCCACACGCCGGATGATTCAGCCGATAACAACGGATGTTCAGTTTCGGCAATAAAATGATTGTCCTTAACATCTGCTTTCCCCAAATACGCGGCCCCGCTGATGATATAGTTTTTACCAGCTATATCGGTTACCCATGTTCTGTCTGTCCATTGCCTGTTCATGGCTAAAATGCGGATGGTTTGTATACCTGCTTTAAAAATGTACTCCAAAGGTTTTTCAATGGCGGGCATGGTTTCATTAATGCTCACTTTGTTACCGGCAATTATTATGGCCGGGTTTTCTGTTGATGGTTTTTCGCGGGTGATAAATTGCAATGATACAGGGCTTCCTTTTTCAGCATCTGTTATAATGGTGGTAGTATTTTCCAGTTTTACGATGGCAAAGATCCTTGTTAACGCCCAATCCAGCGTAACATCTTCAAGCTTAAAATTATGTACCAGCGGATAAAGCTCGCCGGGCAAAACTGTTATTTGTTTTTTGTTATCGTCAATGTTAAAATGTGTGATTACCGGCTTTGTACCCCTGTTATCAAGGAACACTATATTACCGGCGGGGCTTTTCCGCGCAGTCACTTTCAAAGCAGTATCCGTTATTAACTTCTTGTACGATGTTGAATCGCTAATGCTGTTTTCAAGTACGTCCTCAAAACTGCGCGCAAACCATGCCGCGCGCTTAAAAGTATAATAGATTGGCCTCAGATCACCCGCCTGGCCAACCGCAGCCCCATAATCATATGATGCTGCATCCTCATCGTTATTGGTGTAGCCAAAATTCGATCCGCCATGCGCCATATAGTAATTGTAGCCATTACCGCCATGGGCTATTATTTTCCAGGTACGCCGGTCATAAAGCGCGGCATCTACTGGTTTTGAGCCATATTGAGAATACCATACACTCCAAAACTCGGTTGAAAACCAGGGATTTGGCCGGTTAGGATCATCCAGTTCACCATCTCCGGCAGGGTCGCTTGAATGGTGCAGGCCGCTAAAAAAGTAAGGAACCTGCAGCCCTAAACTCAATGCCTTGCTTTGCAAACGCTTAAAGTAGTTATCGGGCATGATTGTACCCCAACCGTTCGGGTGCTCGTTTTCTAACTGCACCATTATTACCGCACCACCCTTATTAATTTGGTTATTGAATACTATTGGCAGCAGCTTATCAAAAAAACGGTCTACATATTGCTCAAATACGGCGTTGTCCTCCCGTACCCGGAGTCCTTTTTTAAACTTGAGCCAGATAGGATAGCCACCATTGTCCCATTCGGCGCAATAATAAGGACCAACTCTTACAATAGCGTACATGCCTAGTTTTTTTACCTGTGCTAAAAACTCACCCAGGTCGTGATCGCCACCGAAATCAAATTTTCCTTCCTGCGGTTCATGGAAATTCCACATCGTATAGATCTCCACACAATTAAAACCAGCACGTTTTAAACGCAAAAGCCTGTCGTACCAAAGCTGATGTGGTACGCGGGCATATTCCAAACCAGCAGAAACCAGGAAAGTACGCTTACCATTAACCAAAAATCCCTTACTGTCAAAATCAATATAAGGTTTGGCAGTTGCCGATGCCGGAAAAATATGATCATTAGCCGACTGGCCAAATACAGCTGCATTGTAGGCCAATAAAACCAATACCGTTAAAAACAAATAGAGCCTTTTGATCATCTGTTGCGGATTAATAGGCTTGTTGGATGATGCTGTTATATTTTGCAAACAATAGTTTAGCCTGTTCAATGGCATTGCCTTTAATAACATCCGGGTAGGCATTATCATGTTTGTTTACCCATTGCCATTCCCAGTCTTTTACCTGTTTATCAAATGCCTTATCATCAAATGGTGTGTTGGAAGCCATTGCTTTATCAAGCTGTGAAAAATACAATTCCCAGCGTGGTTTATAATAGCCTTTTATCAACCCGGCCCATTGACGGTTGGAATATTCCCGCAGTCCGCTTTCTTTATCGCCCCACAAGGTCACCAAATCCCTTGCATTAAATTCGTAAAGATTTTTCTCCTCGTCGGTAATACCATTTGCCCTGGCTTCGTTGATCCATTTACCCAATAAAAAGTCTTTACGGGTACTCAGCAAGGCATCTGTATCATCCATCAGCTGTAAAAATGCAGTGCTGTATTTTTTAAAGCCTTCCTTATCGCCGCTTTTGTAAGCAGCAACCATTTTTTGCTGTAATGATGTGGCGTAATTAGCAAGCACCTGCCGGGTTACATCAATAAGATCATACTGAAAACCGTCACTTTCTTTAAGGCTATCGGCAGCTGTTATCAGCAAGCCCCAGGCTTTTATCAGTTCTTTAGGGTCGTAGTTTAGTTTGGTTAATACCCTGTCAATAGTGGGCAGCATTGTTGGCCTCGCCACAATAATTGATTCGGGGCCACCCTCCGTGAGGCCGCCGCTATATACGGTATTTAATAAAATATGCCAGGCCTCATTTGCACGGGCATCCTTTTGACCATAGCGCCTGCGGGCATAATCCTTTACCCATTCATCCGCATCAATGGGCGTGTTTCTCCAAACATTTTCCAGCATCAATTCAAACAGCGCCGGGTTTTGTTCTATCCCTTCCGGCGCCAGGCCAATTCCCATCATATTTTTCGATTCCGGGTCGTGAAGGGCAATAGCAGGATCTGCAGCCACATGTCGCATCCGCCCGAACAGGCTGATGTTACCCCCAAAGTTTTGCAGCATGTTCCAGATCCAGGGCTTGCCGTAATAAGCATCGGTACGGTTCCAAACCGGGTGAGCATCACTGTATAGATCAAGAATGATCATTTGATCATTAGGAATGGCATTCAGCAAAGCTTTGATCTGCTGGGGCTGCCAAAATTTATTATTGTAGTGAAACATCCAGCCCTGCATCACCCAAACTGCTTTTGGGTCTGCAACGGTCATCGACCTGAATACTTTTTTACTCATCCCATCCAGGTAAGTTGAATCATTGGTTGGCGGTACATTTTCATTGAACGTATCTGCAGAATAAAGATGATCCGTTCCAAACTCTTTGGTTTGCGCTTCAATATATTTCTTACCAATGGTTTCAAACATTTCATCATCCGGATCAAGAATATATACATCAGGAAAGCCGGCGTCCCAGTTGGTCTTTTTAACTTTTGCCTTCGGAAACCTGTCTTTAAATGACGGTGGCACGTGCCCTGTAAATGATGACAACACGGGTTTCATCCCGAATGAGCGCTCGCGCTCCAGGATCTTTTTTTGCAATGCCCTATGGCTATCCATCCAGTGCTGCGGCAGCGGACCGCCCCATGCATCAATATTCCCCATCCAAAACCAGGAGAAATAGGCCGGGCCGCTAAAAAATGCAGCCAGCTCCTTGTCGGTAAAGCCCATACTTTTATATACATCCTGCCAAACAGCTTCTTCGCCGGTAATGGCGAGCGGTGTGTTGATCCCGTTCAAGGCCATCCAGTCAATTTCTTTCTGCCAGCGTTCCCAGTTCCACCAGGCCATTGAATAATTAAACGTGCAATAGTTGAGGTAATAACGGTATTGGTATGGGGTTGATTTGTGTACCTTACTTAAAACCAGTGGCAAACTTGCCGGCAGTTTTAAATTGGTGCCATTCCAACCGATATCGCAAAAGCAGTAATTTTTAAGATAATAATTTAGGGCTGCCGCCACAGATAAGCCGTTGCTGCCGCGTAACACTATTTTACCATCGCGGCTGTCAAGTTCAAAAGCATCCTTGCCGTTATCCTGGCTTATGGCTTCTACAATAAAAGATGCAGATCTGCCCGGGATAACCCGTTCAATAAAATCATGGGAAGTTTTCTGATCAACCTGGGCATAAGCGTTTAAACCAAATACACTAATAATAAAAATTAAAAGGCAATTTTTCATCTATGTATAATTCTTTAATGAACTTTAATATTAAATAAAAACCGATAGCCAAATAGCATCAAATTAAGAAAATTTGAATCTGATTTGTCACAAACCAAAGCTTTGTAGCTCAACTCCGTCCGAAGGAGTCCTTCGAACCGGCAGGCTACTGTATACCCACATCTTATGCAAAATAGGATATAAAGCCATTGGCCTGACCCGTAGGGCAATGGCTTTAAGTTAAGTTTCTTCGCCCTCTTTTTTGCTTGCAAAAGAGAGGGCAGGTCGAGCGAAGCAATGACCGGGTGAGTCCTCTGGAAGCGGCGTTAACGTCACTGCATTGGCGTAAATGCACTGGCGTCGACTCACCCCGACCTCGCTTCGCTGGTCGCCCCTCTCTACCACAAGCGGTAAAGAGGGGGAGCTACATTTTTCTCTTAACTTAATAACATTGTCCCGTAGGGTCTACCTCTTTGTAGAATACGTATCTATACGAATTTTTGCGTCGTAG
>JAQBOS010000673.1 GCA_028287925.1 Mucilaginibacter sp.
CACTCTCCACGCGAGCGAAACAGCAGGCAAGCATCGCCGTACGAATAGAACCGGTACCCATCCGCGATCGCGTGGGCATAGGCCGCCTTCATGGTCTCAAGCCCCGAAAACGCCGACACCAGCATGAACAGCGTCGAGCGCGGCAGGTGGAAGTTGGTGAGCAATATATCCACCGCGCGAAAGCGATAGCCCGGCGTGATGAAAATCGAGGTCTCCGCGCTGAACGGCTGGATGGTGCCGTCTTCGGCAGCGGCGCTCTCCAACAGCCGCAGCGACGTGGTGCCGACCGCGACAATGCGGCCGCCCTTGGCGCGCGCCGCGTTCAACGCCGTGGCGGTATCAGCGGAGATGCAGCCCCATTCGGCATGCATCCTGTGCGCTGAGGTTTCGTCCGCCTTGACCGGCAGGAAGGTCCCTGCCCCGACATGCAGGGTCAGCCGGTGCAATTCGACGCCGCGGGCGCGCAACGCGGCCTCCAGCGCCGGCGTGAAATGCAGTCCCGCGGTGGGGGCTGCGACCGCGCCCTCGTTCGAAGCGAACATGGTCTGGTAGTCGGCGGCGTCGCGGTCGTCGGGCGTGCGCTTGGAGGCGATGTAGGGCGGCAGCGGCGGGCTGCCGAGATCGGCGATGGCCTGATCGAGCGTCGGCCCGTGAAACGAGAACGACAGCGTAATTTCGCCCTCTTCGCCCTTGGCTTCCACGGTCGCGTCGAGATGGCCGAGCAGGCAGACCTTGCCTTCATTGCCGAAGCGGACCACGTCGCCGGGCGCGAGCTTTTTTGCCGGCTTGACCAGCGCCTGCCAGCGCGAGCCGTCGAGCCGCTTGATCAGCGTCGCCTCGATCTTCGGCTCGGTGTCGCGGCCGATGCGGCGGCCTTTGAGCTGCGCCGAGATCACCTTGGTGTCGTTGACGACAAGCTGATCGCCGGGTTTTAGCCATTGCGGCAACTCGGCAACGGTGCGGTCATCGAGTAGACCGCCTGGCTGCACCACCAGCATGCGCGCGGAATCGCGCGGGCTCGCCGGGCGCAGCGCAATGTTCTCGGCGGGGAGTTCAAAATCGAAAAGGTCGGTGCGCATGGGGAAACACGTCATTGCCGGGCATCGGCGCGAAGCACGTCTTCGCCCTTTGATGGCCCGGCAATCCATCCTGTTAGCAAATGGACGCCCGGGTCCGACCCGGGCATGACGGTGTTGGTTACGCCGCGTCGGCGTCGGCGGCCATATGTGCCTTAATGATCTTGTCGGGATTTTTGACCGGCTCGCCGCGCTTGATCTTGTCGACGTTCTCCATGCCCTCGGTCACCTTGCCCCATACCGTGTATTGCTTGTTGAGGAACGAGGCGTCGTCGAAGCAGATGAAGAACTGGCTGTCGCCGGAATCCGGACTCGCGGCGCGCGCCATCGAGGTGGTGCCGCGCACATGCGGCTCGTCGTTGAATTCGGCCTTGAGCTTTTGCCCGGAGCCGCCGGTGCCGGTGCCCTGCGGGCATCCGGTTTGCGCCATGAAGCCGTCGATGACGCGATGGAACACGATACCGTCGTAAAAGCCTTCGCGGACCAGTTCTTTGATCCGTGCCACATGGCCCGGCGCCAGATCGGGCCGCATCTCGATGGTCACGGTTCCCTGGGTGGTCTCGAGGATCAAAGTGTTGTCGTTGTCAGCCATGCTCTCTTCTCTATGGGTTTGGGTAAGTTTCGGCGGTCGTCAAACCGGAAGCGGATGGGTTTTCCCGCGGCGGCGCCGCCCATGCCATCGGTAAATGGCATCGGGGTGCAGCGTTGCAATGTCTCCATGACCGCGGTTCGGTAAAGAACGCTCTCGGTTTCGGTTGCCTCAGGTGACTCAAAGGTAATTTTCGGCTTGCCGAAGATCTGTCCGGTTCGGGTCAGCATGAACAGCACCGTAATCTGCATGCCGGGGTGCCCCTCCGGCAGTTTCGGCGGCTGCCAGCACTGCCGGATCCGTGCAAACACATCGTCGATGTTGTCGACCCGGTTGATGGTGATGCCCCCGGCCGACATCAGATCGGTCGGGATGCTGCACGCCAGGATCAGCAAAGCAAAAATCCAAAACCAGCGGCGCGGCATGACGAAACCTCATTTGATATCGGAAGCCACCTGCACCTTCACCATCTTGTCGGGATCGACGACCGGTTCGCCGCGCTTGATCTTGTCGACCACATCCATGCCGGACACCACTTCGCCCACCACCGTATACTTGCCGTTCAGCGACGAGCCGTCGGCGAACATGATGAAGAACTGCGAATTCGCCGAATTCGGTTCGCTGGAACGCGCCATGCCGACGATACCGCGCTTGAACGGCACGTTGGAGAACTCGGCGGGTACGTTGGGATATTTCGAGCCGCCGGTGCCGTTGAAATTCTTGCCGTCGCCGGTCTGCGCCATGAAGCCTTCGATGACGCGATGGAACGGCACGTTGTTGTAATAGCCCTCCCGCGCCAACAGCTTGATGCGCTCGGCATGCTGGGGCGCGATGTCGGGCCGCAGCTTGAAGATGACGCGACCCTTGGTGGTGTCGATCACGATGGCGTTGGCCTTGTCGAGACCGGCCGGAAGCGTTTGGGCCAGTGCGGGGGCCGCGCAAATCAGCGCAGCGATCAGGCTGAGAATTCGGATCATAAAAACTCCGGATCAGAGAAAGCCGGCTAGCCGGCGAATTTGGTCTTGAGGTGTAAGGCAACCGACGGCGGAACGAAGGCCGAGACGTCGCCGCCCATGGCAGCGATCTGACGCACCAGTGTGGCGGTGATCGGGCGGACGTTCACCGACGCCGGTACGAATACCGTGTGCACGTCCGGCGCCATGGTTTCGTTCATGCCGGCGATTTGCATTTCGTAATCGAGGTCGGTGCCATCGCGCAGGCCGCGGATCATGATGGTGGCACCGGCCTTCTGCGCCGCGGTGACCGTAAGGTTGTCGTAAGTCGTGCAACCGAAGGCGCAGCCGGCCGCGGACGCAATGGGGGCAAACACCGCCTCGGCCATATCGAGCCGCTCCTGCGTCGAAAACAGCGGCTTTTTTCCGGGATGAACGCCGATCGCGACGATCAGGCGGTCGCACAGGTCGACCGCGTGCCTGACCAC
>JAQBOS010000593.1 GCA_028287925.1 Mucilaginibacter sp.
TGGCAATCAAGGTGTCCTTTGAAACATCCAGGTCATATCCTGACGCCAGTGAACTGCTGTTCCCTTTTTGGGAAATCACTTTCGTTGCTTCAAAGGTGTATCTGCCACTACTTATTAAATCTTTTACTTCAGCGGCTTTGTTAGCCTCGTCATCTTTTAAGGACCTTTGGGCCCTTGCAGTATTCACCCCTAAAAAAACCAGGGCAAACACCACAAATAATTTACTTAAGTTTTTCATAATCATTGATTTAGTACACTGATAAATCGCACAAATTCTATACCATATTTGGTCTGTTCTTATCATAACGGGTTCAGTTTCGAGCAGGATGCCGAACGGTTTTAGCCTTGTTTTGAAAAATAAAAAAATGACAAACCAGTCCTCTTTCTGCCTGTTATAAAAATATGCCGGGATGTTCCGGCTGTTAAAATGAAGGAGGAAACGTTATGACCTTAGTGAAATTTAATGAAGGAAAAAACAGGAGCCTTGCCCGCCCAGGCTTTGACGACATTTTTGAATCTATTTTTAACGACACTTTTTTATCCGACCGGATGGTATCACGGGTGCCGGCGGTAAACATTTCTGAAACGGACGGGCACTATCATATCGAACTGGCTGCGCCGGGGCTAAGGAAGGAAGATTTTAATGTTGATCTGGACCGGGATGTACTCACAATATCTGCGGAAAAACAAACAGAACAAACTGAAAACGATAAAAAGTATAATAAACGAGAATACAGCTATAGCTCGTTCGTCCGCTCTTTTACCCTGCCCGATTCGGCAGATGATGCAAACATTGAAGCAGAATATACTGATGGTGTATTGAGGATCAATGTTGCTAAAAAAGAAGAGGCCAGGACCGCCAGCCGCCATATAGAGATCAAATAATTATCTGCCGGTAATTGTTTAACCAGGCGCTGTTTAGCAGTGCCTTATATTTTTAGGCCATGTTGATCACAAATAATAAAAATGAAGAAGAAGAGATCGGGAAGCCGGGTTTAAACCTGGCCACCGAAGGGCCGCTTTGTGAAAAGGATGAACAGGCCATAGTAATTGAGCGCAACAAACGGCTCCAAAAAGAAGCACTGGAAAATTGGGCGCGCTTAAAAAGGGATGGTCAGGAACTAAATCTTAATCTGTAAAAAAATGATGCGGTACAAAGAAGCCGCCCCGTATTGGTTATGAGGCGGCTTCTTATTTGTTTATCGCATTGGTTACTACTTAGCAGTCCATTTATTATTGCTTTCATCAGCATCCATAAATATCCCTCCATCAAGAACAACTGAGGTTACAGTTTTGGTGGTTTTAATATCTACGCTGATCTGTTTTTCATTATGTTCCCAAACTGCCGGAGTTTGATGAACGATAGCGGTAGTGCCGTCGCTGTAAGTTACCTTAACATCAAACGGAACCGCAAAGCCTCCTATATTTTGGATGGATAGCAAATAACCGCCCTTAGCTTTGGTTACTTTTTGCAAATTAAGATCGATATAATAATTGGTGAAAAACCAGTTATTAAAGAACCAGTTAAGGTTTTTGCCGGCGCCGCTGCTCATGGAGTTAAAGTAATCCCACGGAATTGGGTGTTTACCGTTCCAGTTATCCATGTAGGTGTGAAGTGCTTTCTTAAACAGGTCATCGCCAAGCAGATCTTTTAAAGCAAAATAACTTAATGATGGTTTACCATAGGAGTTGTTGCCAAAACCACCCCTTAATTCACTGGTAGGGGTAATGATAGGCAGGTCTTCAGCAGTTGATCTGTCATGGATCCATTGATTTACACGGAAACCTTTATATAGTTTTTCAGCTTTTTCTTTGCCTACTTCGTCTGTTCCTATCAGCAGTTCAAAAGTTGTAGCCCAGCCTTCATCCATAAATGAATAGCGGCTTTCATTAATCCCCATATAAAAAGGGAACCAGGTATGCGCTATTTCGTGATCCTGAACAAATTGCGAAAACGCAATATCGTCAGTATGGCTGTCATTTACCATCATCGGATATTCCATATCGGCAAATCCCTGGAATGACGTCATCTTAGGGAACGGATAGGGCACACCCGGCCAGTTATGCGAAAGCCAGCTTAATGAATGGCGGCCCGCTTGTACGGCATGGTGAAAGTCAGCGGCGTTATCTAAAAATGCAGATTGCATGCTTGCACGACGGCCAGTTTTATCATCAACAATGGCGCTTGCAGCATCCCAGTCGTAATGGTCACTCACACCCACGGCCATATCGCTGATGTTGTTAGCGGTCCATGTCCAGGTGTTTACGTCGTTTTGGGTAGTAATATTTTTCTTTGCAAGGTCTTCTTTAGTAGCAACATGTATGGTTGAGTCGCTGGTGAAGGATTGCGCTAATCTTTTAGCATATTCAGGCTGTAAAACCTGTTTAGGGTTTTGTAATGTTCCGGTTGACCAAACTAAATAGTTTTTGGGTACGGTTACATTTAGGGTATAATCATTAAAATCGTTATAAAACTCCTGCGCGTCTAAAAATGGTAAAGTATCCCAGCCATTATAATCATCATAAACAGATACACGCGGATAAAAATAAGCCAGGTAGTAGCTGGTTGAATCAATCATCCCCTCACGGCCGCTTTCTTTCGAGATCTCAAAATGCCAGGTAACATCAAGTTTTACAGAATCATGCGGCATCAATGGTTTTGGCAAGCCTATCATTTGATTGGTATTAGCTGCCTGTTTATTATTCCAATTCTTTTTTGTTCCGTTTATAAATATGGAATCAACCTGGATCCCGGGCGTAAGATAATCATCACTTGCGCTGCCAAAACGGGCAACTCCCGGACGGTGAATATTAAGGATCAGTTTCATGTTCAGCCTCTTTAAGGTATCGGGGCTGTTGTTAAAATAAACAATTTGTTCAACGCCTTTTATATTCCTGTCGGGAGGTAAGGTACTGATGGAAATGGTGTAGCGGCCATGGTTTTGCCAGTAATTTTTACCAGGTCTGCCATCTAATGAGCGGGTTCCCTTGTTAAACGCGTGTTGGATATCACGTGGCATGTACAGGTTTTGCGCCTGCGCCTGGAATAATGCCAGGCTGCAAATTGCACCTGCAATAATTGATTTAAACATTTGAAGTAAATTTTATGAGCAAATAAACAGATTTAAGCCAATATTATATGGCGTTAATAAAATTAAAGAGAATTTATGTACGGTTAGACGCACGAAAACAATAATAATTACATTCACGTTAAAAAAATTAACACTTTACTATTTGCAGAGCGACAAATATTTTTTTAATTTGCACCCAGTTATTTTAATAGGGGTATTAAATAACTAATTTCTAACCATCTGCCTTTGGGCGGGTGGTTTTTTTTATCGCTGATTTTTGAGGATCTAAGGATTAAGCTGATAAAAAAAGTAAATTTCTCACCAATAAGATCAGCTAAATCAAAAACATCAGCTAACATCTGTGATTATGAAATATAAATTAGGCGATTTTGTGCGTTTTGTGGACGAGAAAATGGAGGGCTTTGTAACCCGCATTATTGACGACCAAATGATAGGTGTTACCGGCGAGGATGATTTCGAGATCCCGGTGCTGGCCAATAAGGTTACTACCGTACATGGTTATGTAGCCGCCGGTACTAAAAAAGATGATGTTGCTGATGAACAGCCACTCCAAGCAGGCGAGTTTAAAGCAAAAGGCGTTTATATTGGCGTAGTGAACGATCCTAAAGCTAACTCGGTTGTTCATTTTTATTTGGTTAATGATACTTCATTTCAACTGCTGGCATCATTAACAACAGAAAAGACAAATACTTTTAAAGGAGAATATAGCGGGATAGCCGCACCGAATACAGCTACAAAAATTTACTCGGCGCAACTGGCCGATTTGCAGCTTTGGCCTAAATTTATTTTTCACATCCTTTATCATACCAAACAAAATGAAGAACCGCCTGCCCCGCTGGTCGTTAATGAAAAATACAAGGCAAAAGATTTCGCCGGTTCAAAAAAGCTGATCCCGGTACTTAAAACCCAGGGATGGCTGATCCAGCTGGATGAACCTGAATTGGTAATTGATGCTCAAAAGCTAAAGGAAAGTTTCTTCCAGTCGCCTGATGAAAAAGCGGTTGTTGAAAAACCGGGAAACGAGGTTGACCTGCATATTGAAAAGCTGCGCAACGATCACCAGTTTTTAAACAGCGGCGAGATCTTAAAGATCCAGCTAGATCATTTTCATAAAGCGCTTGATGCTGCCATTGTGCACCAGTTGCCCGAAATTATATTTATCCACGGAGCAGGGAACGGAACCTTAAGGCATGAGATCCATAAGCTATTAGGCAAGCATCAAAAGATCCAACCTTTTATGGATGCCCGTAAAGAGAAGTTTGGATATGGAGCTACCAAGGTTTTATTGAAATAAACTGCATTCCCGTGCAGGCCTTCTACCTGCGCTGTTAAATATAACCCCTTCAGGGCTTAATATTTTTGATTTTGTCAAATTTTCAAGCCCTGAAAGGGCGAAACACGTCAGCGCAGGTCGAAGGCCTGCAATAGAAAGAGCAGAATAATATATTCAATCCCCCGCTGGCTGTGTCCCCACAGCCAGCTAACTGCCAGGTTGAAAAAAGTAAATTTTCAAGCCCTGAAAGGGCTAAATCCGTCAGCGCAGGTCGAAGGCCTGCAGTAAAAATGTTAGCGCAAACGATTGCGCGGTATGCCCGCGAGCGGTAAAGTATTTTTAATTTAGCAGTAACGTAACTGTTCCTTTATGAAAAAAATATTTTACATAGCCCTGCTAATATTTTCCTGTCAAATTTCTTTCGCGCAGCAAATAAAATACATCTCAAAAAATAACGATTGGGATGCAGATTCGTTAGGTAACCATCGCGTAGTGCTTACCCTGCAAAATGCCAATACCTCAATAGCCAAAGCGATAATTAACTGGCGGCGAAACGACCAGCACCCTGAAAATAAACAGCTTTTTGTGGTTGATTCTGCTACCAATAAACGGATAATGAACGTATCTGTAGCTGCTATCAATCGCGAAAGCGGGGTACTATACTTTGAACCATTGAAGGGTAATAAAAAGTACTTTGTTTACTACATGCCTTATAAGGTCGACAGGAAATCGAACTACCCTAACGTAAAATACTTAAAGCCGCAGCAAACAGCAGCCGAAGATTGGACGCAGTCTTTAGCCAATAATAAAAATATAGAAGGCGCCAGAGTTGAATCTATTCAATCAGTAAATGCAATGAATAGCTTTTATCCGATGGAGGTAATAGCTACACAAACCGAGGTGAATAACCTTGTTCAGCAAAATGCAGGCAAAACTTACCTGGTATTTCCCGAAGACAGGCTGAATATCATAAAAATGAGACACGACCTGCCGCAGCGCTGGATTTTAAGCGGTGTAAAAAGCGTTTTTAACGGCGACGCTAAAAAAGGCGAAGACTACAGTTACCAACTAGGAATTTACCCAACAGCTAAAGATTTAATGGGTGTAAAAATAACCTTCTCTGATCTGAAAGGTAAATCAGGAGTAATTTCATTAAAGGTGATGTCGAGCCTTAGTAATGGCGGTACTGATTACCGGGGCAATACCTTTAGCAAACAAGTTGATATAAATAAGGGCGATGTACAAGCCATGTGGTGCCTGGTTAATATCCCTGCAACAGTTGTTCCCGGAACTTATGAGGGAACGGTAACCATAAGCGCAAAAAATGCGGAGAATACAAAGATCGGGATCAGGATAAAAGTAGAACCTGCAATAGCTGTTAAAGGCGGAATTAATGAGCCGCAAAAGGAAACAAGATTAACCTGGCTCAACTCAACCCTGGCGCAGCAAAACGATGTGATAAAGCCGTACATCCCCTTAGTGGTAAAAGATAACAGCATTGCCCTGCTTGGCCGCAAAGTAATACTGGACAAAACAGGTTTCCCTAAAAATATCCAAACCTATTTTACACCCGAAATGACCTCCTTTTCAACAAAAGCAAAAGAGGTTATCAGCGCGCCAATCAGCCTTGTGGCCGAGAATAATAATGGCACTGAAAACTGGCAATCAAAAGGTGTGAAGTTTACCGAAACTCAGCCCGGCACAGTTAAGTGGGAAGCTGTTAACACCTCTGCTAAGTTGCAGATGAACGTATCAGGCTCAATTGAGTTTGACGGCTTTGTATTATACACCGTAAAGGTTACCGCTTTGCAGGATGTGGATTTGAAGGACATCAGGATGGAGATCCCTTTTAATAAGGATGCCTCCAAATACATGATGGGGTTAAATTTGAAAGGTGAAAAACGCCCGGATAGCTACGAATGGAAATGGGATGTGCCGCATAAAAACCAGGATGGCGCATGGATAGGGGATGTGAACGCCGGTCTACAATATTCGCTGCGTGATGAAAACTATGTTCGCCCGCTTAACACCAATTTCTATCTTCAAAAGCCCTTATTGCTGCCAACCTCGTGGGGGAATGATAACAAGGGCGGCATAAACATCAGCGAAAAAGATAACCATGTTTTGGTGAACAATTACAGCGGCGCCCGTAGTATGAAAAAGGGTGATGTGCTTTATTATAACTTCACATTACTGATTACACCATTCCATCCTATAAATACCGATTTTCAATGGGCAACCCGCTTTTATCATAAATACAGTGCGCTCGACAGCATTAAGCAAACCGGGGCAACGGTAGTTAACATTCATCATGGAACACCAATAAATCCTTATATCAACTATCCGTTCATCAGGTGGCGTCAAATGAAAAGCTATATTGATTCAGCGCATCAGCTGGGTTTAAAGGTGAAGATCTATAACACGGTACGCGAATTGTCAAACAGCGCTTATGAAACATTCCCCATGCGGAGCCTGGGGCATGAGATCTATTCGCCGGGCAAAGGGGGAGGTTATTCCTGGTTGCAGGAGCATGTGGCAGACGATTATATTGCCGCATGGTATGTTCCCGAATATAAAGATGCCGCATTAATAAACAGCGGGATGAGCCGTTGGCACAATTACTATGTGGAAGGCATGAACTGGCTGGTGCAAAACGTGGGTATCGATGGCATTTATTTGGATGATGTAGCCTTCGACCGCATCACCATGAAGCGTATAAAAAGAGTGCTGACCAAAGACGGCCACCCCGGCATCATCGACCTGCACTCGGCTAATCAATACAACAAAAGCGATGGCTTTAATAACAGCGGGAACCTGTACCTGGAGCATTTTCCATACTTGAACCGCCTGTGGTTTGGCGAATACTTTGATTATGAAAAAAACTCGCCCGATTTCTTTTTAACCGAAGTTTCGGGCATCCCATTCGGTTTGATGGGCGAAATGCTGCAGGGCGGTGGCAACCCATGGCGCGGAATGATCTACGGGATGACCAACCGTATGCCATGGAGCGACAATGCCGACCCGCGCCCGATCTGGAAGGTTTGGGATGATTTTGGCATGCAGGGCACAAAGATGATTGGCTACTGGGTTGAGAACAATCCTGTAAAAACCAACAACCCCGAGGTGCTGGCAACCATTTATAAAAAAGACCACAGCGCATTGGTATCCATAGCCAGCTGGGCA
>JAQBOS010000612.1 GCA_028287925.1 Mucilaginibacter sp.
AGGCAATAAGCTAATCAATTTTACAAAAATACAAGGCAATAATAGGCATTATTTTACAAAAATACAAGGCAATATAACAAGTAATTTTACATTTATACAAGGCAATAGATTTACAGGCACTTAATTACCCACAAATATTATTGAATTCTTTTTCCTTCTTTTTTCTGATCATTTTGATTTATGATCAGTTTTTCGGCTTTGCCAGATGGACCGGCAACAAATTCAATCTCCACCTTTCCATCCTGAATGAAGAACAGGTTTTCCTTTTCAGGAGTTAATGGGAAAGCCGGACCATTAACCATATGTGCGGTCAGTTGATTATTATCCAGAATAATTTCTAAGATGAGGTGGATCTCAGTAATCTCATACTTTCCGGTATAACGCTGTAAAATAGCATCAGGTAAGCTGATGGCAGTCTTCTTTGCTGGTATTTCATAGGGCTTTTGGTAAAGGATATCGAGGATTTTCCGCGCAATGGGTTCCAATTCTGTCCCCTCCTGGTTGTTCAATAGCACGATACATATATCATCCTGCGGTATACGGACCAGCACACTGCTGAAGCCGGCAATGTTACCACTGTGGTAAACCATTTTTTTGTTATCAACAGCGTCAATTATCCAACCGTAGCCGTAATTGCGCTTTAATGGCGTGTAAGCCTTGTCCAGTAGTTCTTTATAAACAATTTGGTAGGATTGCAGCCCGCGATGCCATTTATATATGTCCTCTGCCGTGGAGTAGATGGCACCTGCTGCAAATACAACTGAGGAATCACTATAGGCTGCGATAGTCTTAATTGTATCGTTTATCATCGAATAGCCTGTAGCTTTTTCCTTGTTTTGCAAGTGTTCAAAATCAAAGCCGCTATGATCCATGTGCAACGGCTTAAAAATATATTTGCGCACCGCCTGTTCATAGGGTATGCCGCTCACTTTCCCGATGATAAAGCCGAGAATGGAATACCCGGAATTGCTATAGCGCCAGTCGCTCCCCGGCTGGAAATCCAGCGGTTTTTTGGCCAGAAAAGCCATCATGTTCTGTTCGGTGTTAACTTTGGTGACCGTGTCTTCGTGTGTATAATCAAATATGCCGGAGGTGTGGCTAAGCAGGTGCCCGATGGTTATCTTTTCTGCATTTGGAAATTTGGGGTACCATTTGCTTAGTTTATCGGTCAATGATAATTGGTGCTGCTGGACCAGTTTCAGCACCACTGCTGAGGTGAAGGTCTTGGTAATGGAGGCGATCTGGAAAATGGTTTGCGGGTTATTGCGTGTGCCTTTGGCAGCATTGCAATAGCCATAGCCTTTTTCAAAAATTATCCGACCATAAGCGGCAACGAGGACAGTACCATTGAACTTGTCCAGCTTTTTATAGGCGGTGATCAGTTCATTGACCTTTGAAGTGTCCTGTGCATGCATATTTTGCATCATTACAGCTAAAAGAATGATTGTAAATATCTTTTTCATTGGTTTGCTTGTTTGCTAAAGAAAATGCTTAATGAAATGAACCAGAACGACCAGCCGGCATGGAAGATCCGCTGAATCAGGCCTTCATGGGTTTGTAAATAGGCATCAGGAAGCCAGCCGGCCAGTAAAAGCAGCAGGGCAGTTATAAATATCAACAGTGCAGCAAGAGACAGGCACCTGATGCTGAAAAATATTTTATCTCTCCAGAAAACCATACTCAATAATGGACCCAACATTACAACTTCTGTGAACTGCCCCGCTACCGGATGCAGGGGATTGCCAAGCGGGAAGAAAGCAACGCAGATATTAGCAAGGAAAAAAATAAGTACCGGGATTACCGGGATTATACTGCAATTCATTTTCCGGGCGGTAAGGAAAAGGCCCGCAGAAAATAAAATACCCAGTAAGGCAGTAAGCAGCAGCAACAAAAAGAACAGGTGCTGTGAGCGTGTGCCGATGGCCCCAAGTTCACTGATAGTTCCGCTAATATGATCATAATGACCGTGTACCCTGGCGCTTATGATTGTGTTGAGCCAAAAGAGCAAAGTACTGGCTGTTCCACAAAAAAGGAGTAGTTTGGCGGTTAGCTGTCGTGTATCCTTCATTAGTTTTTTTTCCTGTTGATCAAATAATAAGTCCCAAAACTTAAGGCCATACATGCGGATATGATCGCCAGGCTATATATCTCGGTGGGACGTATAAGGGCAACGATGCACAATCCGGCGGCAATCCCGCCAAATGCCAGAAACCATTTTAATGCAGCTTCTTTGAGGGGCTTTGTGCCAGAGCTGAGGATCGCTTTTGCGGTTTCTTCCGGCAGGCCTTTGTCGATGATGCGTTTTTTTATGCCATGATCAAGCAGAAGCCTAACTATAGCCTGGATAAAGCTAACCCCCACGTAAAGCATGATAGTGGTTAACACGATCCTCAAAAAGAAAGTCGGGTCGCCTACCAGGTAATTATTACTGCGGGCTTCGATTGGTATTTGGGTAAAGGCGAGCAATGTTATCATTTTCATTTTGTTGTTCAGTTGATAGGAGCACATGGCCACTAAAATGTTGCAATTATTTTAAAAGGCCGATATGTTCGAGTTTTTTTAAATAGTTATAATACTGGTCTGCAATACCTGCCAGCAGTAGGATGAAAGCGATAAGTGATAAAATATAGGAGCCCTTAAAAAGCCCGATGTTGTAAAAGCTGTATGCGCTAATGCCCAATATGGCAAGGCCGAGCAATATTAAGGTTGTAATGACCGGATTGACCGGGGAAAACCTGGCTGGATTAGGTGCAGGCTTTTCAATTTTAGCCATAACCAATCCGGCCGCATCAAAATCAAGGGCCATTTTTGGGAGCGTTGAGATGCCGCTGATGATCAGTTTATACTGCATGCCTTTCAGTCGGCAGTGCTCACAGTTTTCTATATGCAGCAGCTTAGGTCCGCTAAGTAAGTCGCTGTCCAGCACATATTGCTGGATTTCCGTATCGTTTAAATGCTTATTCATCAGAGTTCATTTTTATCGTATCTTTTTAACAAATCCTGGCGTAGGGCTTTACGAGCCCTGAACAGGTAATTCTTAACCGTTCCCTCCGGCAGGCCGGTGATCTCCCTGATCTCCTGGTAACTTAGTTCTTCCTGGTGAAAAAGGCTGACCAGGGTTTGATACAAGGGAGGGAGCCTCGCTATTGCTGACTGCAGGATGCCGCTAAGCTCTTTATCGAACAGGAAAATCTCGTTAGCCGATAATTCGCCGATGGCTACCTCTTCTTCCGGAAATTCATCAGGGTAGTAAAGCTTCTTCCTTTTCAGGTAATGCAAGCAGGTATGGTAAGCGATCTGGCCTACCCAGGTGGAAAGTTTTGCGTGGAACCGAAAGCCGGGCAAGTTTTGGTAAGCTTTCATATAGATATCCTGGACAAGGTCTTTCCGTTCGGCGGAGGGGCCCGCCATAGTGTAAACCATCTGCGCGACAAGCCCTTCAGTCTGCCGGATAATCTGCGCAAAAGCCTGGCTGTCACCGCCTAATACCCCGGCGACGAGTTCTTTGTCTGAACCATAAGTTATATTTTCCTGTTTCAATTATTGATTAGAGCAGCTAATGCAATAAATGTTGCAGAAAACCAGTTTCGTTAAAAAAGGCAATTAAATAATGAGCTGCAGCAGGTAATCGGTTTTACGTATTTATATAAGCAAGGGGCTTTAATAGAGTTCATTGCTTATTAGTTGCAGGAATTTAAGGGCTACAACCTACTCCTTTCATCTTTTGATGCTGCATCGTTTGAC
>JAQBOS010000018.1 GCA_028287925.1 Mucilaginibacter sp.
ATTGATAAAGCCCTGGCTGCAACACACACGCCATTAAGGTTACAGCTGGGTGAGGATTCTGTAAATGCGATAAGGCAGCATAGCGGAAATCTTTTAAAAGATCTTACGGAGTGGGAACCATTAGCAGTTGATACTAAATTGGATCTTTAAACGAGCGGCATTCCTTATAAGGTGCAGTAATGATGTAGTTAAGGGAGGGCACCCCATTACTTTTCCCCTCTTTGCGCAACAGAGAACAGGGGTGACAAGCGAAGCGATGTCGGGGTGAGTCGACACCGCCATGTATTTGCGTTAATGCATTTGCGTTAGTATCGCACGCAGATTTACCCACCCGGTCATTGCTTCGCCCGCCCCCCCTTCGTTGCGCGTAAGGAGGGAAGAAAATTCCTTAACTTATGCCATTGGACGAAAACGACTAACCGGTATCATCATTTTTGTTTATCTCCACCAATTTTCATAACATTGTTTTTCCACCTCCATCAATTTTATCATGAAAATAGCAACCTATAATGTAAATGGTGTAAACGGTCGGCTGCCGGTATTGCTGCGCTGGCTTGAGGAAACTGCGCCTGATATTGTTTGCCTGCAGGAGCTAAAGGCTCCCCAGGAAAAGTTCCCGGAGCAAGCCATCCGTGATGCCGGTTATAATGCGCTATGGCACGGGCAAAAAAGCTGGAACGGTGTAGCTATCCTGGCGCGGAATGCTGATATTGTGGAGGTAGCACACGCACTCCCCGGTGATCCGGAGGATGAGCACAGCCGTTATATTGAGGCAGTTATTAACGGCATTACGGTTGGCTGCCTTTACCTGCCAAACGGCAACCCGGCACCGGGACCAAAATTTGACTATAAGCTGCGCTGGTTTGAACGACTGGGCCTTCATGCCGCCGGGCTCCTTGCATCCGGCAAACCCGTGGTGTTAACAGGCGACTATAACGTTATGCCAACCGAGCTGGATGTTTATAAGCCGGAACGCTGGGTTGAAGATGCCCTGTTCCGCCCGGAAACCCGCCTGGCCTTCAAAACTTTGGTGGACCAGGGATGGACAGACGCGATCAGGAAACTTTACCCGAACGAAAAGATCTATACTTTTTATGATTATTTCCGCAATGCCTACGGCCGCGATGCAGGTTTGCGCATTGACCATTTCCTGCTTAGTCCGCAGCTTGACGGCCGCCTGCTTGCCGGGGGTGTTGACCGCAACGTAAGGGGATGGGAAAAAACGAGTGATCATTGCCCCGTTTGGATCCAGCTGGCTGATTAGAGAGGGGTATATGATCTCCCCATTTAACGATATAGTTACTCGCCGGTTGGTATTGCGGCTGATGAATGCCGAAGTTATTTCAGCCTGCCTGGATGGGAAGCTCCCAGAGGCCGCGTTACTATTGGGCGCTAAAATCCCGGTAGAATTGCTTGAGAATCTTAACACCTTTAATTATAACCGGCAGCAATTGGAGGCCGATCAAAATTATATGCCATGGTCGGCCCGTGCCATAATTTTGGCAAATGGAAATACCATGGTTGGGATTGTGCGTTTTCATAGTACGCCCGATCCCGAATATTTGCGTGTGTACACCCGTGGTGCGGTAGAATTAGGGTACAGGATATTTTCCGAATATAGAAGAATGGGATATGCAAAAGAAACGGTTAGAGCAGTGCTTGAATGGGCTGGTGTTAACTTTAATATAACCAGCTTTGTTGCATCAGTGTCGCCTTCCAATGTTCCATCACTTAGTTTGATTAATAGCCTGGGCTTTATCAAGGTGGATGAAGTTATGGACGATATTGACGGCCTTGAACATGTATTTATGCTGAATTTAAATTTCATAACCAAACAGTTGCATTAAAAGGAGAAAAAAATTAGCTTTGATTTACCTAAATAGTTAATAATCAATTTACTTAATAAATAAATCGACTGGATATGCCTAAATACATCATTGAAAGAGAAATTCCCGGGGCGGGCAATCTTTCTGCAGAACAATTAAAATCCATTTCACAAACTTCGTGCGGGGTATTAAGTAATATGGGGCCGCAAATTCAATGGGTTAACAGCTTTGTTACGGCCGACAAAATTTATTGCGTTTACATTGCACCTAACGAAGAAATGGTTCGTGAACATGCCAGCCAGGGCGGGTTTCCTGCAAATTCAGTTAGCCGGGTATTAACAAATATTGATCCGACAACTGCTGAATAATAATCAAGCAGGTTTAATGTTATAAGCGCCAGGGAGTTCCTGAAAAAGAGCAAATGGGAAGAAATGGTAGCAGCATACCAATAAAAGAATATGTGCCCGGGGAATTTTTTAAATATGTCTTCTTTTTACAATTGTATACTATCAATCTTAGATAACTTTGTCGCGTCGCCTGGCTTAAAAAGGGTTTTGCTATTGGTTTTTTAATGTTTAACCTGATCATATTTATTTTTTTGTGAAATACGTTAAATATAAACCCGATAAATTATTAGAAAAACACATTGACTTTTATTGGGTATTACAAACTGATTCGAAGTATAAACCTATTAAGGTACCGTTATTTGCGGATGCCTGCTCAGATATTTTTGTTAACCTTGGCAGTTCGCCTGCAAATTTTAACGGTCACCCCTCCCTTCAGCCCGGCCGTGTTTATATCGGCGGGATTTCTACAGCATCATGCTTTGTAACCAGTTTTCCGGATAGCACTTTCGTTGGGATAAGGTTTAAACCCGGGGGGCTTCCTGTATTTTACAAATTGCCGTTTGTTGAAATTGTTGACCAGATAGTAGAGTTCCAGGATAAGGATCTTGCTTTAATTGCAGATCCGGACGAATTGCTGCCCGAAAGACTGGATCGGCTTTTTCTGTCAAAAAGGATCCAGGCTGATCCTTTTTCCCCGATAACAGAAGCAGTGAATTATTATAAAGGCCAGATCTCGGTTGATCTGCTTGCCCGGAATTGCAATATCAGCACCCGGACTTTGGAACGGCTTTTTTATATAAATTTAGGGATCAGTCCAAAAGAGTTTATAGGGATCGTGAAATTCCGGCGGGTCCTGAAAATTTTGCAGGAAGCACATTCAAAAGGAAAATTATTAGAAATAGCTTTGGAAATGGGTTATTATGATCATGCGCACCTTACCCGCGAAATAAAAAAGCATTCCGGCTTGCCCCCCTCGGCAATATGGCCGGGCCCGAGTTTCCCATAAAAGCATCGTTTTTTCGGGTTGATTGTCGCATTTATACAAACTCCAATATTTTAACGGCATTTACTTTTGCATTTCATCATAAAGTAAATTTCAATGAAACCGGTATTCGTTATTTTCTGCTGTTTATTAACCTTCATGTTTGTAAAAGGACAGCCCATGCAACCTGCTGCTCACCAGCCCGCCAAATATGTCGCCCGCTTCGATCCTGAAAAAGCTGCTATTCAACTGATAAATACAATCCCGGCAGCTGCGCGCGCAAAAGCAAATAACTATGTAGAAGGTGGTTATTGGCTGATCCTTTGGAATTTTTTAAATGCAGCATTTGTGGCCTGGTTATTTCTTTTCGGGGGACTGTCAGCGTACATAAAAAAGATTGCTGATAAAACCTCAAAAACAAACCGGAGCAACCTGGTTTATATTGCACTTTCTTTTTTACTGTATTTCCTGCTCCTGATGCCGCTCGATATTTATCAAAACTTTATCCGTGAACAGCAATATGGCTTTTCTAATCAAAACTTTATACAATGGCTTTTAAATGAACTGTTAACGTTCTTTGTTGAATTGCTCATTATAGCGCCATTTTTCGTTTTGATCTATGCCATATTCAGAAAAGTAAAGGAAAACTGGTGGATCTGGGGAGGCTGTATCTCCGTTCTCTTCATCATATTTATTCTTGTTATATATCCTGTTTTTATAACGTCGGCTTTCAATAATTATACACCGCTGAAAAATGGAGCACTGAAAGATCAGATTCTGTCAATGGCGCGTGCCAATAGTATAAATATTGACAAGGTTTATGTGTATAATGAATCAAAGCAAAATAAACTATTTAATTCTAACGTAAGCGGACTTGCCGGCACTGCACGTATCTCATTAAATGATAATATGCTTAATAATTGCACCAATAGTGAAATTAAAGCTGCACTGGGGCACGAAATGGGCCATTATGTATTAAGTCACATTTTTATATTGACCATGGAATTTGGAATATTGATCATAATTGGTTTTAAGTTAGTGCAATGGGCATTAAACAAATTACTGCTCAAATACGGAGAGAAGTGGAAAGTGGCGGCTATCCAGGATATTCGCAGCCTGCCCATCCTGGTGTTTTTGTTTATGTTCTACTTTTTTATCCTCACACCGATAAGTAACACCATTAACCGTACACAAGAAATCCAGGCAGATCTGTATGGGTTGAATGCGGCGCGTGAACCTGATGCCATGGCCTCGTACCTAATAAAATCTGCCGATGACCTTAAAGTAGCCCCGGGCTACTGGGAAGAGGTTTTCTTTTTTGATCATCCCTGCAGAAAATACAGGATCACAACCGCCATGAAATGGAAAGCGGAAAACCTTGATGGAAAATAAAACTATGTTTAACGTAAATAAGGATATCGCTCTTTGTCGTTCTGAGATATAAAATCTGCTGGATTCTGAAGGAGAAATGAAAAAAAGGGATGTCAT
>JAQBOS010000020.1 GCA_028287925.1 Mucilaginibacter sp.
CAATTCCAGGTGATCTTACCCGACGGATCAAAGGTATGGCTCAATGCATTTTCATCACTTAAATTCCCGGTAAACTTTAACTCAGCAAAGGAACGCCGGGTTGAATTAAAAGGGGAAGCCTATTTTGAAGTGGTGCATAACCAGGCGCTTCCGTTCAGGGTAATAACTAATAAACAGGTTATAGAAGACCTGGGAACACGTTTTAATGTAAACGCGTATGATGATGAAGTAAGCTCAAAAACCAGCCTGTTGCAAGGTAAGGTGCGCATCACGGCAGGTGGTAAAACTACCCTGCTGATCCCGGGGCAGCAAGCTGCTGTTGCAAATGGCATTAAAGTCTCTGAAATAAACACGGAGGAGGTAATTGCGTGGAAAAACGGCTATTTCAATTTTGACGATGAAAAATTGGAGAACATAATGAAAAGCGTGGCCCGGTGGTATAATGTTGCCGTTGTTTTTGAGGATGAAAGTTTAAAAAACGAAACATTTGGCGCCATAACCACCCGTTTCTCCAATATTTCAACACTGCTTAAAATTATGGAACAAACCGGGGATGCCCGGTTCAGTATAGAAGGTTCAACCATTAAAATAAGAAAGAAAAATCAATCGCCCTGATTGAGGATCAATAATTAAACCAATTAAAACCAACTAAACGATGAGAAATATAGAAACCCCGCCTTAGCTTAAGATAAAAGGTTTATAAAGCAGAACAGGAGCACTCGCGATGCCCCTGCTCAATGGCTTATTTAAACACTAATGTAATTGTCTTAACATTTCTTACTTAAAAACAGCCTTAACAAATGTATAAATTTTTTACTACAAACATTTGTATGCCTTCGGGCTACGCCAAGAAATTTCTGCGCACAATGAAGATCACCATATTTATCCTCTTTCTTGCTTTTATGCAGGCAAGCGCAGTGGTTTTTTCTCAAAAAATCACTTATAGGGAAAATGATGTCTCGTTAAAAAAAGTGTTAAATGAAATTAATAAACAAACCGGGTATAACGTTTTCTGGTCGCCCAAAAGCATTAAAAACACCCATAAATTAAATGTAAACTTTCAAAACAGCACCATTGAAGAGGCGCTGAACATCTGCTTAAAAGATTTTAACCTTACCTACACCATTGAAGGTAAATCAGTTATTATTAAAGATGGATCAGGTATTAATACGAGTGCCCCTGTAGCTTCAATCATCGCCGATATTACGGCAACGGGAACGGTCAGGGACAGTAAAGGGACGCCCCTGCAGGGAGTAACTATTTCCGTTGTGGATAACCCCAAACAGGGAACGGTCACGGACAGGAATGGCAAGTTTATTTTAGATGTAAATAACGGCGCCGTGATCAGGGTTTCTTTTGTTGGTTTTGTTTCGCAAAACTTTACCGTAAGCCCGGATAATAAACTGTTTAATATTGTTTTATTGGAAGATATTAAACAGGCAGAAGAAGTAGTTGTTACCGCTTACGGAAGAAAGGAAAGGAGGGAGGCCGTAGTAGGATCTGTTACTACTGTAAAGCCGGACGACTTAAAGATCCCGGCGAGCAACCTTACCAATGCGCTTGCAGGGCAGATAGCCGGTGTGATAGCTTATCAGCCGAGCGGTCAGCCAGGCCAGGATAATGCACAATTCTTTATTAGGGGGGTAACAACATTTGGTTATAATAAAAGCCCGTTGATCCTGATTGATAATGTTGAGCTTTCGGCAAATGACCTTGCCCGTTTACAGGTTGATGATATTGCCAGTTTTTCTATTTTAAAAGATGCGAGCGCAACCGCACTTTATGGAGCAAGGGGGGCCAATGGCGTTATATTGGTTAGTACCAAAGAAGGTAAGATAGGTAAAACGAAAATTACTTTCAGGTATGAAAATTCTATTTCACAATCGGCCCAAACTTTACAGCTGGCAGACCCTATAACCTATATGCGGCTGTATAATGAAGCCACCATTACCCGCGACCCGTTAAGCCCGCTGCCATTCCCCGAAAATAAGATCATAAATACTGAAGCCACGGTGGCGCATGCGCCGGGCAGTAATCAATATGTTTATCCCGCTGTTGACTGGCTAAACTTGTTATTTAAAAAACACACCCTCACACAAAGGGCGGATATGAGTGTAAGCGGTGGTAATGAGCTGGCTAAATTTTATGTTTCCGGTTCATACAGTATAGATCATGGGATCCTTAATGAGGATATCGCGAACAATAATAATAACAATGTTAATTTCAGGAACTACCAGTTACGTTCAAATGTTAACATTAATCTTTCCAAAACAACAGAACTTATTGTTAGGCTGGAGGGCATGTTTAATGAATACAATGGCCCGCTAACAACCGATGCATCGTTTCAAACAGATCTGTACAATGTAGCGATGCACACCAGCCCGGTATTGTTCCCTGCTTACTTCCCGGCCGATTCCGCAAATGTGAATACAAAGCATATTTTGTTTGGTAACGTTGGTGGTAATAACAGTATCCAATATAATAACCCCTATGCGGCTTTATTACGCGGACACAAAAATTACTCCGAGTCAAGATTGTCGGCACAGCTGGAACTTAATCAGAATTTAAGGTTTATAACAGACGGCCTTAATTTTCATGGGTTGTTCCATACCAACCGTTATTCATATTTTGAATCGCAAATGGGATATTCCCCGTTCTATTACAACGTAGAGAATTACGACAAAACATCAAACCAATATACGCTTCAATGGCTAAATCCGCAGCCAACCGGAAATAATGTAGCTACAGAATACTTAACATACAACAGGGATCCAAGTACGGATAATTTAAACACCTATATATATTTCCAGGGCGTATTAGATTACAGCAAGCGGTTAGGAGATCATAACCTAAGCGGCTCATTGATCGGTACACAGCAGCAAACGGTTTATTCAAATGCCAAAAACCCTGTTACAAAGCAACAGGATCTGCAATACTCATTGCCTTACCGTAATATAACGGTGGCGGGGCGTGCTACTTATTCGTTCAAAAGCAGGTACTTTTTAGAATTTAACTTTGGCTATAACGGGACCGAGCGTTTTTCTGCCGATCACAGGTTTGGATTTTTTCCAACGTTAGGCGCATCATGGATAGTGTCGGAAGAGAAGTTCTGGAACGATGATCTGGCGAATATAGTATCACGTTTAAAAATACGCGGGAGCTACGGGATAGTAGGTAACGATGATATTGGCTCACAACGATTTTACTACATTTCTAACGTAAATCTGAATGGCGGCAATCCCGCCACATTTGGCACCAATAATGGTTACACACGCAATGGTGTAACAGTTAATAATTATGCCAATCCGGGTATTACCTGGGAAACCTCGCGCCAGGCAAATGTTGGCCTGGAATTTACTATATTGAAAAGCTTAAATGTTGTAGCCGAGGTTTACAAATACCACAGGTACAACATCTTACAGGAGCGCACCATACCCACAACAATGGGGCTTGAGTCAAGTGTTACTGCTAATTTGGGAACAGCCAATACGAAAGGTATTGATCTGCAAATGGATTATAAGCAAGCGCTTGGTAAAAATTTCTGGATCCAGGGGCGCGGTAACTTTACCTTTGCTACAAGTACTTACGGAAACTATGAACAGCCTCAATACAATGAAGCATATCGGTATGAGTCTGGGCAGCCCATTGACCGTCAGTACGGCTACATTGCTGAGCGCCTGTTTGTTGACGATAATGAAGCCAGGAACTCCCCGTCGCAGATCTTCTCAACCAATGGCGTACCCCCACGTGGAGGTGATATAAAATACCGCGATTTGAACGGAGATGGGAAGATAGACGGGGCAGATGAAACCTTTATCGGCTATCCTACAATTCCCGAAATTGTTTATGGTTACGGTATTTCTTCAGGGTATAAGGGTTTTGACCTGTCTGCATTTTTTCAGGGACAGGCAAGGGTATCATTCTTTATTGATCCAAACCGGGTGAGCCCGTTTATTCAAAGCCCCGATCCTTATATCTATGGTAATACGCAATTGTTAAAGGCATTCGCCGATGATCATTGGTCTGAAGATAACCAAAATTTATATGCGCAATACCCAAGGTTAGGTGTAACAGGCAACCAGATAGAGAACAACCGCCAGAATAGTACTTATTGGATGCGCGATGGGAGTTTTCTGCGCCTTAAATCGGTAGAGTTTGGCTATACTTTGCCTTCGTCCTTTACCAAAAAAATAAGCGTTAACAAATGCCGCATCTATTTTAATGGCTTAAACCTGTATACATGGGCCCCCTTTAAACTGTGGGATCCGGAGCTTGGAGGTAATGGATTTGCATATCCTATCCAAAAAGTATTTAATATAGGCATAACCGCCACTTTATAGCATCCTTTATTTTTTATAAATAATAGAATTATGAAAAAATATTATAAAATCTTACTACTGATAACCCTGGTATTTTCAGGCGTATCATGTAAAAAATACCTGAATGTTGTTCCTGATAATACCGGCACGCTGGATTATGCTTTCAGAAACCGCAATGAAGCAGAAAATTATCTTTTTACCTGCTATGCTACGTTACAGCAGTTTTATGACCCCGCGCTTAATGTTGGGTTTACTACTTCATCAGAGATCATTTATCCTAATGATCTTACCAATCACCCGATTACGGAAACCGGTTTTGCGCTTATCCGCGGAACCCAAACCAGTGCTAATGTAGGCCTCAATTTTTGGGATGGAGAAAACGGAGGGGTAGCTATTTACCGGTCTATCCGCAGGTGTAATACCATGCTTGAAAATATTGATAAACCTGTTGATCTGAGCCCGTCTGAGAAACAACGCTGGATAGCTGAAGTGAAATTTCTGAAAGCTTATTATCATTATTACCTGGTGCGCTTATACGGGCCGATCCCTATTATAAAAACAAATTTAGATATAACGGCATCGACAGAGCAGGTAAGGGTAGCCAGGTCGCCTGTTGATTCTGTTTTCAGCTACATTACCCAATTGCTGGATGAGGCTGCGCCAAACCTGCCGGCGGTTATTGATAATAAGGCACAGGAGTTAGGCCGGATAACCTCGGTTATTGCGCTATCTGTTAAAGCGGAGGTTTTAGCCACAGCAGCAAGCCCGTTATTTAACGGGAACCCTGATTATACAGGGATCAAAAATAAAAACGGGACGCCTCTTTTTTCAAGCGCCTACGATGCTTCAAAATGGCAAAAAGCAGCCGATGCTGCTAAAGCGGCTATTGACGCATGTACTGCCGCCGGATTAAAACTATATACCTTTTCCGCGCCGGCCATAAGCGTGCCTGATTCTTTAAACAAGGTTTTAACAATACAGAATGCGGTAACAGAAAAATGGGATCAAAACTCCGAGCTGATCTGGGCCTTAAACCCAACATTTCCGGACCAGGGTTATGCTACCCCGAGGATGACCCCAAAGTCGGCTGTGAATATATTCTCAAATCCGTCAACATTTGCGGTGCCAATTTCTATAGCTGAGCTTTTTTATACCGATAAAGGTGTTCCGCTCAATGAAGATAATACATTTGATTACGCCGGGAGATACAATCTGCAGGCAGGTGATTATGCCAGCCGTTTTTATATTCAGAACGGATATACTACTATAAAGGCCCATTTTGGGCGCGAAGCGAGGTTTTATGCGAATATTGCCTTTGATGGCGGTATTTGGTTTGGAAACGGGAAAACAAACACCAATGATCTGTATCATGTAGAAGCACGCGGTAATTCATCATTGGCGGGCCCCAAAGACCTTAACACTTTAAATATAACCGGCTACTGGCCCAAAAAGCTGGCCAATTATCTTTCCGTTTACGACGATGGATTTGCCTCAATTGAATTTCACTTACCTGTAATGCGCCTTGCCGGCCTGTATTTGTTATATGCCGAGGCCCTGAACGAGGTTAGCGGCCCTTCTTCTGATGTATTTACTTATATAGATAAGGTAAGGGCGCGTGCCGGATTACAAGGCGTGCAAGCTTCATGGACCGCGTATTCTAAAAATCCTGCTAAGTTCTCAACAAAGGATGGTCTGAGAGCGATCATTCACCAGGAAAGAAGAATAGAGCTTTGTTTTGAAGCTCAAAGCGGCTGGGATTTGCGCAGGTGGAAAGAACTGCAGAGCGTATTAAGCAGCCCGTTGCAGGGATGGAATATTTATGAATCTGAAGCCGGTAATTATTACCATCCGCGCTCAGTGCTGATCCCGGTATTCGGGATAAAGAACTACCTGTGGCCAATTAAGGACAATGACCTTATTGTTGATAATAACCTGGTGCAAAACCCTTATTGGTAGCAGAAACTTAAGCTCGATTCATAAATTTTAAATAATTGAAAGTGATGATAAAGATAAAAAAATATATAAAGCAGCTATTACCGGTGTTACCGTTATTGCTGTTGATCTTATTAGGATCATGTAAAAAAAATGACGGCTATACCACACCTGTATCTACAGATAAAACAAAACCAGGTGTAATTACCGATATAAAAGTTAAAAACCTGAATGGTGCGGCGTATATTACTTACACATTGCCTAATTCGCCAAACCTTTTATATGTATTGGCACAATACAATATCAACGGGAAGGTGGTACGTCAAACCAAATCAAGTTATTATACTGATACCGTTTTGGTTGAAGGCTTTGCAAAAAGCAAAGATTATAGTGTAACCTTATGGTCGGTAAGCCGCGCCAATGTACAGTCTGATCCGGTTACTGTAACTGTCCACCCGGATACCCCTTATTACCTGCTTGTGAAACCAACAATTAAGCTGGCAGCTGATTTTGGTGGTGTAAATTTAAAGGCAATAAACCGGGGTAAGTCTGCCGTAGGGTTAATTTTGATTGCGCTGGACTACTCCACCCAGGCACTTGAAGTGCAGGATCAGCATTATACAAATGCAGATAGCATAAATTATACGGTAAGGGGTTTTCCTCCTGTCGCAAGAAAAATGGGTGCTTATGTTACCGATAAATACGGTAATATTTCTGACACAACCATATTAACCGTAACGCCCATATTTGAAACACTGCTTGATAAAAGCAAATTTTCAATTTATAAATTACCAACCGACAGCCCCACGGCTTACGGATGGGAAGTGCCTTATTTATGGGATAATAAAACCGATGGTTATTCAAACGGATGGCATACCGGCCCGGCTGGACCACAGCCAATCCAATGCACGTTCAGTATGGGGGTATCCGCGCAATTAAGCCGTTTCATTATGTGGGAAAGGCCTGATCAATATTCCTATGCACATGGTAACCCAAAGGATTTTTCTATTTGGGGTTCAAATAAACCGGCTCCGCAGGATGCTTTATTGCCACAATCAGCAACTGTAGGAACTGTAGTTGGCGATTGGATAGATATAGGTAATTATCATTTTCCTGATCCGCCATCAGGTCTTACTCCCGGCTTTACCAACGCGGCTGACAATGCATTTGTGGCGGCAGGGGTTAATTTTGATATCCCCCCGGGTGCGCCTGTTATAAGATATTTCCGCCTGTTAGTTCACGACACATGGTCGAACGGAGATTTTGCGCACGTGATGGAGTTTTCAATTTATGGCAACCCGCAGTAACATTTATTAATGTTTAAATAAAAAAATTATGAAATTAATTTTCAAAATAGCTATAGTACTGATACTGGCAGGTTGCTTTATCAGTTGTGTAAAACGAGATACGGAGTTTAAGAATTTTTTGAACGGGAAAGAACTTGTATATCCCGGGGTTGTAAATAACCCGCATTACGAACCAGGTAATTTAAGAGTGGAGCTGCTCTGGAATCCCAGTCCTGATCCAAGTATAATTAAGTATGTTGTTTTCTGGAATAACCATGCCGATTCGCTGACTTATACCTCATCAGACCACAATCCGGCGGATACTTTACGCGTAATCGTTCCTAATTTAAGTGAATATTCTTATTCCTTTATCGTTTACTCTTATGATGCACAAGGTAATAAGTCAATCCCGCTCAATATAAACAATGTAAAAGTTTACGGACCGGGCTATCAGTCGGGTCTTGTAAACAGGGCTTATAAGGTAGCAAGCCCTTACACCATATCTGCCAATGGAAATGTTACCCTTAACTTTTACAAAATTGATACGGCGGGTGAAACATTCAGCTTTGCTCATAATACTTCAACTACCATTAAATATACAAACAGGAGCGGGCAAGCAGTAGAAAAATTGTTATACAGGGATAGCAGTATTACATTAACCGATTTTAAAGGAGGATCAACGCTGGAATACAGGTCAGCCTATGTGCCGGTTAAGGGCGCTATTGACACCTTTAATGTTAATAACTACACCGTTTTCCCGCAAATATTCGGATATGCTGTTTGTGATAAATCCAAGTTTGCAAAGGTAAAGCTCCCGAATGATATGAATCCATATGAAGGTGATACAGACATAGACCGGCTTTGGGACGGAAGTGTTGGCCCCCAGGGATTTCCCAATATCTTTCATAGTGATGGCGCACACCAGCTTCCTCAAACGCTAACATTTGACATGGGTAAGATCTATAACAGTTTAACCCAGATAGAGGAAACGGGGCGCAATTGCTGCCACAACCCGGATGATTTTGAAGTGTGGGGCATTACGGATATTACCAATGCTGCAACTACACTGCAGCCAAATGATCCGGGATGGACCGCAGAAGCCATTGCAAAGGGATGGAAATTACTAAAAGAAGTTAAGAGGACAGATGACGGGCAGGCCACATTGAAATTTGACCTGGATAACACCGCTGTTCCTGCACGCTATATCCGGATCAGGATAAAGCATAATTCAGATGGAGAAGGCAGCTATACTAATTTAAGTGAGATCA
>JAQBOS010000664.1 GCA_028287925.1 Mucilaginibacter sp.
CTTTCACAGAGATGGCGTAGATCGCCGCCGCCATCGCCGAAAGGTCGAGAAAGACCAGATAGCGATAGTCGCAGGCGAGGGAGATGATCACAAAAGATAGCGTGAAGAGCAGCGCCCCCGTCAAAAGCGCGGCCACTGCCAGGTCGGCCGCCCCGCCGCGCCGCAGCAGCAGGACCAGCAATATGAGCGCCAGTATTCCCCAGGCCAGATGCGCGTAAACCGGCGTGGCGAAGAAGAGGCGCGCATAATCACCCAGCGCCTGGTCCTGGGGCCGGATGCGCGCTGTCAGGCCCAGCGACTTCAGCAAGGCGGGCGGCCCGTCAATGCCGACGGATGCAAAATGACAGACAAAACTGTCGGGCGTACGCAGCACGGCCCCGAACGCGGCCAGCCTGGTACGCAGGTAAAGCAGGGTGTGGTCCAGGACCAGCTCCCGCCACGCCCGCGAAATCGCACCCTGCGGCGCGGCGACCAGGCCATCGCCGATTCGCGTATCGGCGGCAAAAGCATCGGTATGCAGAGGGGAATAAAGCCGCGCGCCCCGGCCGCGCAGCAGCGCGTCGAGTTTGGGATCGGCCGCCGCCAATGCGGGCAACCGCAAGCCGGGGTCGCGCGCCAGCGCCCCGGCCAGGTCATAGCTTTGGCCGAAGCGTATTTCGGCCTGGGCGCCGTCACCGCCATCGCCCCGTCCCGCCAGCGTCAGACTTGCGGCTGCCGCGAGGCCCAACCCGGCCAACAGAAAGCCGGCCCCATGGACCCAGCCGGATTTGCCGCCGCGCCGCGCGATCAGGGCCAGGGCGCCGGCCGCGACCGGCAGCAAGACCATACCGTTCTGCCGTGTGGCGGCGGCCAGCGCCAGCAGCAAGACCGATGCAATGAGCCAAGCCGCCCGTCCGTGCTGCGCGGCCAGCGCCAGAGCCGCGAAACCGGCGATGGCGGCATCGGCAAACAGAATGTCCTTCCAGATTTCACCTTGATACAGCAGCCATTGCGGCGTCAGCACCACCAGCAGCGCCACCAGAACGGCGCCCCAGCCGCGCGGCCGCATCCACAACAGCGTCAGCAGGCTGGCCAACAGTAGTAGGCTCTGGAAAATCAGGAACAACAGCGTGCCGGGAAGAAGGAAATCCAGCAGGCCCAGCAGCCACGCCATCACGGGCGGATGCCAACTGTTATAGAAACCCGTACGCCCGTCCGCCAGCTGCACCACGGAGTCGTACGACATTTGCCCTGGCGCGTTCATCGCCAGCATCACGCAAAAGCCGGCGATCAGAACAACGCTCGCGGCGCGGCGGGGGGTGAAAAGACCGGCCGCGCTCATCCCCTGCCGAACAGCGGCATCTTGGTCGCCATTACGGTCATGAAGGGCACGTTGGATTCCAGCGGCAATCCCGCCATATAGGCCACCGCCTGGGCGACATGGTTCACATCCATGCGCGGCTCCACCGCCAGTTTGCCGTCGGGCTGCAGCACGCCCTGGGTCATGCGCTGGGTCATCTCGGTGGCGGCGTTGCCGATATCGATCTGGCCCGCCGTGATGTCGAAGGGCCGCCCATCCAGGATGGTGGATTTGGTCAGGCCGGTGATCGCGTGCTTGGTGGCGGTGTAAGGTGCGCTATGGGGACGCGGCCGGTCGGCGCTGATTGAACCATTGTTGATGATACGCCCGCCACGCGGCTCCTGCGCCTTCATCATCCGCACCGCCTCCTGGGTGCAAAGAAAGGCGCCGGTGAGATTGACACCGACAATGGCCTGCCACTGTTCGAAGCTCAGCTCTTCAATCGGAATAGCGGGCGTGCCCATACCGGCATTGTTGAACAACATGTCCAGCCGGCCGAACTTGTCCTTGATCTTGGCGAAGACGGTCTTCACGGCGGCTGGGTCGCCGATATCGGCGGGCGCGATCAAATGATCGCCCTTCAGACTTTTGGCTGTCTCCTCCAGCGCTTCCTGCTTGCGGCCCACCAGAGCCAGTTGCCAGCTTTGCGCCGCCAGCGCCTGGGCGACCGCCCGCCCCACGCCGCTGCCGGCACCGGTGATCATTGCAATTCTGTTCATTTTTTCCTCACTGAGATGACCCGGGCCGAGCCCAGCTTAACCGCTGCCCCCTTATAGGGAAAATTTCCCGATTCGATGCAAGAGCGTCACATTGCCTTTATCCGGTCCGGCATTTCCGTTAGAGCTTGCCCCGATTTGACAGGTCCAGGGCGATGAAAAAACGCCCATGCCATGTAACCGTCCGGGGAATACCATAATGTCCAAAAGCCTTGTTCTGGCGTTGCTGATCACCGGCTTTGCCGGCCCGGCTTTTGCGCAGGCCGATGCCGCTTCCGCGCCGGATGATACCAGCCACGTGGTCGGCCTGGAAAAGGTCGTGGTCACCGCCCGCAAACGCGAGGAAGACCAGCAGGTGGTGCCGATATCCATCACCGCGCTGAACCAGGCCGATCTGGACAAGCTGAATGTGCGGACCATCGAGGACCTGAAATATGTCAGCCCCTCGGTCTATATCGCCCCCACCACTTTCCGGCAGGACACGCTGAACATCACCATCCGCGGCCAGCGCAATTTCGACGCGCCGTCCGGCGGCGGCAACCCCGGCCTGGGCTTCGACACCGCCTCGGCGGTGTATAAGGACGGGGTCTATTATGCCCGCGCCATCGGCCTGACCGGCTCGCTGTTCGACCTGGACACTGTCGCGGTGCTGAAGGGTCCGCAGGGCACCCTGGTGGGCCGCAACACCACCGGCGGCGCCATCCTCTACAACAGCCGTGATCCCGGGCCCGACTTCGGCGGCTATGTGCAGGCCACGGTGGGCGATTACGGCCGCGCCGGCCTGCAGGGCGCGGTCAACATGCCCTTGTCCGACACGCTGTTCTTTCGGGTGGCGCTGAATTCGGAAAACCAGAAGGGCTATATCGCCAATTTCTTTAAGGACCCCACCACTGGGCGGACCAACACCCAGCCGGCTTTCGGATCCAAGAAGCTGGCGGGCGTCTTCTCGCTGAAGTGGCAACCGGACGATACGTTCAGCTTCCTGCTGCGCGCCGACATCGCGTCCGAGCATGATACCGGTTCGACCTATCACGATCTGGGCACCTTCACCGGCACCGTGCCGTCGGCGGGCAAGACCTCGATCTGCAACATCCCGGCGACCTGTGTCGGCTTCACCGATCTACGCGGCCAGGTGATCGCGCCGTTCTATCTGACTTCCACCGCCACCAGTGTCAGCAATCCCAATCCTTCGCCGCTGACTTACAACACGCTGCTCAACTCAGTGGCGCGCGAACAGAGTTACGGCTTCTGGAGCACCGAACAGGATGTCAGCAACCTGGTTGCCGGCCATTATCAGACCTGGTCTGGCACGGCGAACAAGAGCCTGGGCGACATCGATGTGCGACTGATGGGCGCCTATCGCACCTTCACCAATACCGGCACGGCGGTCAGTCGCGGCCAGCCGTTTGAGACCAACACCTACGTCTATCGTTATCCCCGTTACGAATCCTGGCAATCGGAACTGACGGTCAACGGCAAGGCCCTGGCCGGCAAGCTGCAATGGACCACCGGCCTGTTCTATTTCAACGAGCGCAGCCCCAATGATGGGGGCCTCCTTTATCTCTTCCTGCCCAGCGCCGGGTCGGCGCCCACCGCGGCGGCTGGCAAGCAGCTCACTATTACCGATTGGAGCCATAACAGCGAAGAGAACAGCTCCTACGCGGCCTATGCCCAGGCGACCTACAGCATCACGCAGGACACCCGCTTCACGGCGGGGGTGCGTTATACCTATGACGAGCGTTTCGCTCATATCGCCACCCAAACCATTCGCACCCCCGCCACACCCGCAACCAACGCCACGGCGGTGAACGGCGTGTTCAGCCCGGATGGTTTCACCTTCGAAGGCATCACCTATGCCGGCACCACCACTTCCTGCGGCCTGACCAATGCCAATGGCGTGATCCGGCCTTTGTCGCAGTGCCCGGTCGATCTCAACCGCAGTTTCCACAAGCCGACCTGGACCCTCGCGCTGGACCATGACCTGTGGGACGGCACGATGATCTACGGCACCATGCGCTCAGGCTATCGTTCCGGCGCCATCAACACCCAGGCGGTCAATCCCGCCGTGATCGTGGCCCAGCCCGAGCAGGTGCAGGATTATGAAATCGGCGTGAAGTCGGACTGGAGTTTGGCGGGCGTGCCACTGCGCACCAACCTGGCGCTGTACGAAACCGCCTATCACAATATCCAGGTGCAGCAGAGCCTGCCCAACGTCACTTTGGCAACGACGGTCAGCGGCGTCCCCTGCGACCAGACGCAGTTCAATGCCGGCAACTGCCTGGGCACCTTCAACGACAATGTCACCTTGAACGCCAAGGCCGCCAAGATTTATGGCGTGGAATGGGAGATCACCGCGCTGCCCACCGACTGGCTGACCTTGAACGCCTCGGGCAGCTATATCGACCCGCGCTATACCGATTTCACCTTTACCCCGCCGCCCGGCTATCTGCAGCCCACCGGCACCACCAACCTGTCGGGCACGCCGATTCCGGTGCCCGCCTGGCAGACCAACGAGACCGCGACGGTCAATTTCGGCAGCGACCTGGCCGGCCTGCCGCTGGGCGATACTGTGTTCACGGCGCATTATTATTGGCAGAGCCGTTATCTGGCCGATCTGCGCGCCTTCAATCCCTCGCAGCGGACTTTTGCTTACGGGCTATTGAATTTCCGGCTGGAATTCACAGATGCCGGCCATACCGGCGCGGACCTGGCGCTGTTCATGAACAATGTCGCCAACACCGAAGCTTGCCTGCCGGAATATAACGGCGTGCTCAATAGCGCCCCCAACGGCACCTTCGGCGTCGCCAATACCTCGGGCGTGCTGCAATGTATCCCGCTGCCACCACGCATGACGGGCGTGACGCTGGGGTACAAGTTCTAATTCCTCCGATTCTTGATCGAAGGCTGACAGCAAACTCCGAAAAGTTCTTATCGGCGCGGCGCGTCGCCATATCCGCGGCTATTGAGAGCGATACGCGACTCCAATGCGCCTTTTGTAACAAAAGCGACGCATATCACCTCTATCCACCGCAATCATAGAGTTTCTGCAAAGTCGGTTGAACGGCTGGCGAGACATTTGTTTTTTCGCGCCGTATGGCCGTGCGGCTGAGATTTCCCAACGACGGTCCGCCTGCATTGTTGAAAACGACAAGGAGTCATCATGCGCTTCGCTGCTATCGCCCTGGCTTTCCTGGCCGCAACCGCTCCGGCGGTTGCACGGGACTTCTCAAACCAGGGCCTGGTGGGATTCGCACGGATTGCTTCCAATGCGCGCGACAGCCATGGCGAGACCTTGGGCGGGTTCGGTTCGGGCATGGCCTTGGTGCCGGGAAGCTGGCACGGCAAGGACGGGATGTTTACCGGCACCTTGGCGATGTTGCCCGACCGCGGCTGGAATGCCGAAGGCACCACCGATTACCAGGCGCGGTTGCAGTTTTTTGATGTGACGATGCGGCCGCCCCATCTTCCCGGCGATACGGGTTTTGCAATGCGTTATCGCCGGACATTGTTGCTGACCGATGTGACTGGCAATCCCACCACCGGCTTGGACGCCAGCGGCGTTCGCCCCGCTGCGGGTATCTTTCCCGACATGCCGCAGGCCGCCAACAACCGCATTGCCATGGACAGCGAAGCGGTGGCGATGCCGGGTGGCGGTGATATCTGGGTCAGCGATGAATATGGTCCCTATGTCTACCGCTTCAACGCAGCGGGAAAGATGGTCGCGGCGCTGCGGCCGCCGGATGCTTTCATCCCGATGCGCGACGGTCATGAGAGCTTCTCCGCCAACAGTCCGCCACAGGGCACACGCTACGACCTGGGCAGTCCGCAATCGGGCCGCCAGAACAACCAGGGCTTCGAGGGCATGAGCATCACCCCGGATGGCAAGCATCTGTTTGTGATGAACCAGAGCGCGCTGATTCAGGATCTGGATCCGAAGGCCGTCAAGACGACACGGCGGCATGTGCGGGTGCTGGACTATGACATCGCGGCGCCCTCCCCCCGGCTGGCCCATGAATATGTCGTGGCGCTGCCGCTCTACAGCGACGGCAAGAGAGAGGGCCTGATCGCGGCCCAGAGCGAAATGCTGGCCTTGAACGATCACCAATTCCTGCTGCTGTGCCGCGACAGCGGCGGCGGTCAATCGTCAAAGCGCGATGCCTCGCTTTATCGCTCCATCCTCACCGTCGAACTGAACGGCGCCAGCGATGTCGCGGGTCGCTATGACGGCGTGGGGCAGGCAGTATCGCCGCTGGGCGTGCTGCGGCCGGGGATCACGCCCGCTTCGACCAGCGTCCTGATCGACATGAACGACAACGCCCAGCTGAACCGGTTCGGCCTGCACAATGGCAAGCCGAACGACGCCAATGACCTGTATGAGAAATGGGAAAGCATGGCGCTGGCCCCGGCGGGCGATGCACCCGGGGATTATTTTCTGTTTGTCGGCAGCGACAATGACTTCATAACCCAGGACGGCATGATGGCCGGCAAGTCCTATGCGGACGCCTCGGGCGCGAATGTCGACAGTCTGGTGCTGATCTACCGAGTTCGGCTGCCCGGTATTCGGCGGTAAGACGGGCGAAGGGAATTGAGTTTTAGTCGGGCGTTGCGCCTCGCCCAAGCTGGCCTAGCTTTTCTTAAGAGCGAAGCGAATTAGAAAAGCTGGCCCCTCTTCGAGCGAAGCGAGGGAGGCGGCGCGTTCGGCACTCAAATCGGTCCACTGGACCGATTTGCCCGCGCCGCTACGCTGTCGCTAAGCGCCGCCGGGTCGTGCCTCTACGGCGCGTATTCGACCTTCGCCAGGGCCAAGGTGAAGACCAGGGTTTGGTCGGGCGGAATGGCATCGCCGGCGCCATCGCTGCCATAGCCCAGCTCGGCGGGCACCACGATCTCCCAGGTGTCGCCGGTCTTCATCAGCTTCAAGGCTTCAACCCAGCCGGGGATCAGTCCGCCGGCGGGAAACTGGGCGGGCTCTTCCGGCTTGGTCTGGTCGAACACCTTTCCGGTGATCAGTGCGCCTTTATAATACACGGTCACCACATCGCTGGGCTTCTGCACCTGGGGACCGGTGCCGGCCTTGATGACGCGGTACATCAGTCCGTCGGGCAGCTTGATCACACCCGGGCGCGCCGCATAGTCGACCAGGAAGCGTTTGTTGGCGTCTGCCGAGGTGTCATAGCTGGTGCTGGCCGCGGCGTTGGATTTCTTCTCGCAGGCGGTGAGCGCCGCCACCGGCATCAGAACAAGGGTCAGGATCTTCAAGACGCGCATGGTTTTTCCCCAAATGACGCCGCCCTTATAGGCGATAAGATGCCGCCGCCGCTACTTTCCCTGTATCCGGCAGCCAACAATAACAGGCTATTTGGCGATCCGTACCTCATCCCCGTCGCGTAGCGCATCGCTGGGATTGTCGATGATGCGGTCGCTGGGGGAGATGCCGCTACCCACGTCCACTGTCGCCCCCATGTCGCGGGAGATGGCGATGGTCTTGAGCTTGACACGGCCCTGGGCATCGACAGTGGCGACCTGCATGCCTTCGTCGCGGAACATCAGGGCGGTGGCCGGCACACGGATGCCATTGGCGCCGGGGGGCAGGGGGAATTTGACTTCGGCA
>JAQBOS010000058.1 GCA_028287925.1 Mucilaginibacter sp.
TCAAGAGCTTTCTTCTTAATACCTTTAAAAATGGATAATGCAAGTTGAACTAATGATTTTGAACTTTCTTCCGCAATTCCTTTATCTAACTCATCTTTTATCATATTAATCAAATATCAATACAATATCCTAACAAATTTCATTAAAGACTATGAGATAGTAAAAGTATTTTGGCTCAGGACATTATAATAGATTAATTCTTCAACCAACCCGCCGGGATCTCCTTAGGCTCCGAACCATTTACACTATATTTTAATAGCAACTTAAAGCCGCCGCCGCCCTCAATAAAATCAAGGTTAAACGGGTGTGCACCCATTTTTAAGGCTATTTGTCCACTGCGTTCCTGTGCCGAGTGGTTGCCATCGTTATTTACGGTTATGTTATTGCCTATCCTTAAAACACCGCCATCGTCGCAGGTTAAGTAAAAGCTGTAAATTCCATCAGCCGGAACATCAATATAACCCTTGTAGTTAATTCCAAACGATGGCGCTTTTACAGTGGATGGCACTTCAATTTTATCGGTAATAAATGTGCTGTCTACCTTTGCATTGCGCATTAAAGCAGTTTCTTTAAAGTAGGCTTTATAATAGCTGCAAGCCAATCCGGGTTTTGGCGGGGCAATTTTTACGGGGCCAAGCATTTGCTGTTGCGTATAATTTAAACTGTAAATATCACCGCGGGTGCCTGTCGGTGTAAAGGCGGCAACTTTAACCTTTTCAGATTTGCTGATAGTTAATGTCGATGGCAGTTCAGGCGATGTTGTTGTTGGCGGCAAGCCATCGATTGTATAACGGATGCTAAGGTTTGGCAATGGCCTGGCAATGCTTAATTTACCCACATCGGTAAACACATATTCATTCAACAAACCAGGGAGATCGGGCAGACGGTAATTGATCTTCAGCGCGTCCATCCTGTTATATTGCTGAACTAATCGCTTTACATAAGAATCATATTTGTTTTGATCATTTGTCCAAAGCATTTCGGCTAAAGCGGTCATGCGTGGCATATACATATAATCGGCCCGTTTTTCCGAAGGGATCATTTCTGTCCAGATGTTTGCCTGTGCGCCGATTATCGTTTTTGCCTCCTGCTTGTTTAAAGCTTTCGGGATAGGGTTAAAATGGTAAACTTTATAAACCGAATATTGGTCGGGCTGGGCATCAAAGTATAAAGGTTCTCCGGGTGTCATAATAACGGTATTGCCATTTTTGGCTGCTTTAACCGGAGCATCAGGTACCCAGGTGCGCCAATACATTATTATAGCTGTTTTGGTTATCCCGCCTTCAATTATCTCATCCCAGCCAATCATTTTTCTTCCTTTTGAATTAAAGAACTTTTCCATCCGGTTTATGAAATAGCTTTGCAACGCTGGCAGATCTTTAATTCCTTCTTTTTGCATCAAAGCTTTACAGGCATCAGATTTTGCCCAGTCGGACCGGTCAACCTCATCGCCGCCGATGTGGATATATTTTGACGGGAAGATCTCCATTATCTCGTTAAACACATTTTCTGCAAATTCAAAAGTAGTTTCGTTACAGGGGCAAATTGGCTTCGAAAAAAGCTCGCCAAATTTATTCTCGCCGTTGCAGGTTAAAAACGGGTATGCGTTTATAGCTGCCATCATATGGCCCGGCATATCAATCTCAGGAATTATATCGATATGCTTTGCAGCTGCATAAGCTACCACACCTTTCATTTCATTTTGGGTATAGAAGCCACCGTATAAAGTTTTACCATCGCGCTGGATAATGTGTTCCTTATCAATGGTAAAATCAGGATTATCAACTGCACGTTTCATGCAGGCCGAATCCTGGTTGTTAAAAGTTCGCCATGCACCTTCTTCGGTAAGTTTGGGATATTTTTTTATCTCTATGCGCCAGCCCTGGTCGTCAGTTAAGTGCAGGTGCAGCTTGTTCATTTTGTACAAGGCCATCCTGTCAATGAATTTTTCAAGATAGCCAATTGAGAAAAAATGCCTTGAAACATCCAAATGCATCCCACGCCATTCATAAGCGGGATGATCTTCAATAGTCACCGCGGGTAATAATAACTGTTTACTTACTGTACCATTCTCTACTGAAACAGGCAATAACTGCCTGATGGTTTCAACCGCATGGAATATACCTGCACGATCTTTAGCTGCAATAATTACCTGCTGTGAAGTTATCGTTAACCTATAAGCTTCAGGAGCAGCTATAGCCGCATCATATACCACTTTTATAGCATGCGGTTTGCCGCTTTTGGTTATGCTTAACTTTCTGCCAAGGCCCTTGCTTAGCAAGTCATTTAATTCATCTGCCTCATTCCAGAACCGTTCAGCAACGGTAATACTTGTTTTTGAAGTGATAATAAAAGAACCTTTGCCAGTGGTTAGTTTGGCAGGATAAGGTATTAAAGGGTACCTGGCGCTTTCCTGTGCGGCTGCATTGATAATGCTGATAAAAATTAAAAGGGCTATAAGCTTGAAGGATAAGTGTCCGGATGTAAAAAATTTCATTGAAAGGAGTGTATTATTTGAATTTGAAAGGTAATGATTTGGGCTATATAACACAAAAAAAGATATGATTATTGAAATCATGAGCCGAATATGATTCCTATTCGGCTCAAAAAAATTAAAAAAATGAGCCGATTAATTTGTTTAATCGGCTCAAAAAATACGTATATTTGAGCCGATTAAGGAAAATATTCGGCTCATGATATATAATTGGCAACAACCGGACTGGCCCCACTTTTATTTTGATACTACGGAAGGTAT
>JAQBOS010000069.1 GCA_028287925.1 Mucilaginibacter sp.
GCGGATCCTCGGTATGCGTAATTACACCCGTGTACGGATTCATATAAACAAATTGCAAACCCTCTTTGGGGTGATTTGTTATTGCCGCAGCAGGCCGATCTTTCCCATAATAATAAATGTAATTTACCGCAGCGCCCGGATGCTGTTTTAATGCAATTTGTTTTAAAACAGATGGCGCCAGGTAGGGCTTGTTCTGTACCTCAACCTTCCGGTAACTGTGGATAGCATCCTGGATCTCGTCCTGGAAACAGAAGATACAGCCGGTAATGCTTACAATAAAAACCACCAGCCCGGTTATAAAACCGAGCCAGCGATGTATAAAAAGTATGATCTTTTTAAAGTTCATAATGATCAGAACTTATAAGTTATGCTGCCAATAGCCTGGCGGGTTGTTTGAGGGTTTACCGTAGTATAACCTATCCAGTATTTTTTATCGGTAAGATTATTAACCCCAAATGAAAAACGGTACCTGGATCTGTCATAAAATACTGTAGAGTTTAAGATAGTGTAAGCCGGTAAAATAAATACACCCTGGCTTACGCTGTTAATCACCTTGTTATCGCTGGCATAATTACCGCCAAACCCAAATCCCAAACCATCAATAGTTTCCTTTGGCAGGCGATAACTGATCCAAAGATTGGCAGTATATGGCGATGATGCCGTACCCGGCCGGCGGCCTTCAACATCCGTGCTGGCTTTAGTGTATTTTGAATCGTTATATGAAAAACCTGCCACAACATTCAGCCCTTTTAAGGGGTTTGCAATAACCTCGGCTTCAAAGCCTTTGCTTAGCTGTGTGCCGTCCTGGATTGAAAAATTAGGGTTGGCTAAATAAGGACGAATTACATCCTGTACATTTATCCGGTAATAGCTTAAAGTACTGCTTAGCTTACCTTCAAACAGGCTTAATTTCACCCCGCCTTCCAGCTGATTGGCTTGTTCCGGTTTAAATGTTTTACCGGCATAATCGGTCCCGGTTTCGTTTGTAAACCCATTTTGGTAATTAGCAAACAGGGATACCTGTTCTTTCACAACCTGGTACACCAGGCCAAATTTTGGCGATAGCGCATTTTGAGTATATGCGCCGGTGGTAGCCTGTGTAACCGGGTTATAATTACCCTTATTATCAAAATGATCAAATCGCAGGGCAGCTAAAGCAATAAGTTTATCAGTAATGTTCAGTGCGTCTGACACATAGGCGCTAAAGGTGTTGCTTTTAAACATGCTGGGGTAAGTAAAGCCCAGCGGTGCTCCCGAAGCATATATGGCATCCATATTGCTTTTGTTAAATGTGCTGTAATTAAATGAACTGCTGTTAGTTGGCACAACATCATAAGTACTCCCAAAAAAGTACTGGTTGGAGTTGTTCCTGAAAAAATCAAGGCCGCCAACAAAACGGTTCCTCAAATTGCCGATCTTAAAATCTCCGTTAAAATTCTGCTGGACTTCCAAAGTTTTTTGCCAGCTGTTTTTTGTTGACTGGTCATTACGTGAAATAGAATCATTGGCTAACAGGTAATAATAAGGGCCAAAACCGTTCGAATAGCTGTAAGTTGAAGTAAAATTGGTTTGTGAGGTCCAATGATCAGAGATCTTATAATTCATCTGCCCATAAAAGTTTGTTGATTTAGATTGTTGCACTAAGTCGCCGGCATTGTATGATTTATAATAATCAACACTCAGCTGATCGGCTCTGCTGGTCCCTAAAGCAGCAATTGTTTGTCCGTAAGGGAAAAAATAAATGGTTTTACCAATATTCCGGCCCGTATAGATCTCGGCATCGAAGTTAAAAGAAAGCCTGTCGTTCACCTTGTATGACAAGCTTGGGTCAATAGCCACTCCCCTGCTAAAACCATGATCCTGGAAACTTCCCTGGTAATTAAAAGCACCGTTTAGCCGGAATAATAGCTTTTTAGCTGAATCAAGCGGTGTATTTATGTCCACGCTTAAGCGGTTAAGCCCGTAGCTGCCCAGCATATATGATACTTCGCCACCAAAATTCTCATATGGTTTTTTAGTCACCCGGTTAATTAAACCTCCGTATGAGGTTAATGAACTGCCAAATAATGTTGCTGAAGGGCCTTTAATTACCTCAATACTTTCAAGGTTAACTGCATCTACTGTATTGCTTATATTCCCTGCAACACCGTTCCGCAGCTGGCTTTGTAAAATAAAACCACGCGAGTTATAATAGCTACCACCGTCCCCGCTCCGGCCTGTTGCCTCCCACATGGTTTGTAAACCCGGCGAATTTTTAATAGCGCCGTCAACTGTAGTTATATTTTGTTCGGTAAGTAATGCTTTGGTGATATTAGAGTATACCTGTGGGTTTTCGAGATCTTCTAACGGCATTTTTGCCACATCAATACTCTTTTTCCGCTTAAACTTATTGGTCTTATTGGCGTTAATACTTACTTCCTGTAGTGAATTGACGTTGATATTAACTGTAATTGCAGGTACTGAAAAAGTTTTACCCGGCTGAACAGTCACCTGTACCTCCTGGTTTTTAAGGCCAACATGTGATACCACCAATATGTAATTACCGGCTGCAACCCTGAAAGTATATTTTCCTTCTTCGTTTGTTATGGTACCGTATTCAGTGTCTTTCAGGCTTACAGAAACATTTTCAGCAGGCTCATTCTTTTGGGTAATGACTTTACCTGCAATGGTTCCTTTTTGCTGGCCGAATACCGCTGAGGTTAAAATGAGGGAGAGAAAAACGGAGAGAAAGTATTTTAAAGATAAGTGAAGTTTATTCATTTGTTTTTATTTAGACTTATTATAAATAATGTCGCAAATGTATAACTGACAGATTTAAAAACAAAGCTTTTTTAGGAATTTATTTAGAATGATTCTTAGTAGTAGGGAACTATTGGGTAAGCGTGGATTTAAACTTTTGATTTAAAGCTATATAAAACATGTCATTGCGAGGTACGAAGCAATCGCACGCATGCACTTCCGCCGTCAGGTTTAAACCATTCTAACCGCTCTGTATAGTTCGCGATTGCTTCGTACCTCGCAATGACATGGAGGACTTTTGACGCTACAGCCTACTTCAACACAGGCAAAATAATCTTTGATTGGTTACGATAAATATTGATGGTTTCCTTTAAAAAGTCTTCATCTTTTGCGTGGTAGATATCAATAAACTGCTGTGGGTTACGATCAACCAGCGGGAACCAGCTGCTTTGTACCTGCACCATAATTTTATGGCCTTTTTTAAAGGTATGGGCAACATCGGGCATAGTATATTTTACTTCGGTTGGCTTATTGGGCACAAAAGCTTCCGGTGTTGAATAGCTGTTGCGGTACCTGCCGCGCATAATCTCGGCGCGTACCAGCATCTGGTAGCCGCCCATTGGTACCTTGCTTGTGGCATCAGTTTCGGCATAAATATCCACGTCGTTATAGCCGGCACTATCAGGAAATACGTCTATCAGCTTTACCACAAAATCAGCATCGGTATTGGAGATACCAACCAGCAGATCAGCAACTACAGGGCCGCCTAAAGTAATGTCTTTATCTAATGCGCCTGTTTCATAAACCAGCACATCAGGACGTCGTGAAGCAAAGCGCTGGTCATCGGTCATATAATTACGGGTACGGTTAAAGTGCACATCTTCGGTATAGGGAACAGGTTTTGATGGATCGCTTACATAACTATCAAACGATGGCGCTAAAGTACTAATTGCATCAAATGATAGCTTGCCTTTTTGTTCCAGGTACATGTTGGTTGGCTGTGCTTCGGCAGGCGGCCATTGTTTAAGCTGGTGCCATTTGTTCTCACCGGTAAAAAATACGGTGGCCTTGCTGATATTGTCAACAGAACCTTGTCCGCGCAAATAATACTCAAAAAACGGGATCTCTATATTATCTGCGTAATACTTACTGGTATTGCTGTCCCATTGCACATTACCTAAATGGGTGCCATCATTATTGCGCCATTGCTCATGATACCATGGCCCCATAACCAGGCGGTTATTAGTTTCGGGGCTTTGCTTATCAATGGCCTGGTAAGTGTTCCATGCGCCAAAGCAATCCTCGGCATCAAATATCCCGCCTACAACCAGCATGGCGGGTTTAACATTTTTAATTCCAACCCTTGCATTCCGGGCCATCCAAAAATCATCACGATTGGGATGATTCATCATCTGGTTCCAGAATACCAGGCTATCGCCAGCCAGTTTGGTTAGGCTTGGTAATGCACCCGCATTCAGGTAAAATGAGTAGCTGTCATGATCGGGATAATCAAATGTTTTTGCTGCCATGGTTGTTGGTTTTGGATGCGGCGCACCAAAGCCGAAACCCGCATAAAAGGCAAAGGCATCCATCTGGAAAAAAGCGCCATTGTGATGAAAATCATCACCTACAAACCAATCTGTTACCGGCGCTTCCGGGCTCACCGCCTTTAAAGCCGGATGGCCGCTCAACGATGCCATAGTTGAATAAAAGCCAGGGTATGAAATACCGAACACCCCTACTTTACCATTGTTATTTTCAAGGTTTTTCACCATCCAGTCAATGGTATCATAAGTGTCGCTGGCTTCGTCAATATCCTTATTTGTTTTTTTGTTGAAATTGAAAGGGCGTACGTCCATGTATTGTCCTTCACTCATCCATCTTCCCCTTACATCTGCAATCACCATGATATAACCTTTTTTGCAGTATTGGATCAGGTGGTTTACCCAAAACGGGCGGTATTGATCTTTACCATATGGGGCACATGAATAAGGTGTGCGCTCCATCAGGATCGGGTGCTTTTCTGAATTATCTTTTGGCAGATAGGCTGAAATAAACAGCTTTACGCCATCGCGCATGGGGATGGTGAGTTCTTTTTTTGTGTAGTTACTTACAAACCAAACCGAATCAGCATTTTGAGCAAAGCTGATAATCGGAAAAAAGAAGATCAGGAGGAAATATATTTTTTTCATTATTAATGATTTTAATATTGTGGAATAACAGACTTACGAAGTTTTGAAAACTTCGTAAGTCTTCAAGATCTATTTCAAAACCGGCAGGACCAGCTTTGACTGATCGTGAAATATATTAATCGTTTCCTTCACAAAATCTGAATCCTTAGCATGATAGATATCTACAAACTGCTGTGGATTACGATTAGCCAAAGGGAACCAGCTGCTTTGCACCTGCACCATAATATGATGGCCCTTTTTAAAGGTATGCGCCACATCAGGCAGGGTGAATTTTACCTGTGTTGGCTTACCGGGCACAAAAGCTTCTGGCTTTGAAAAACTATTACGGTACCTGCCGCGCATAATATCGCCGCGAACCAGCATCTGGTAACCGCCCATCGGGTACCTGGTAACTGGGTTTCTCGGGGCCCGTTCCGGTAAAACGTCAATCAGTTTTATAACAAAATCAGCATCGGTTTTTGAGATGCTGACCATCAGGTCGGCAACCAGGGGGCCACCCAACGTTATATCCTGTGTTAAAGTATCAGTTTCAAAAACCAGCACATCTGTGCGGCGGGCAGCAAAACGCTGGTCGTCGGTCATGTATTCACGGGTGCGGTTAAAGTGCACCTGGTCGGCATAGGGCACCGGTTTAGCCGGATCGCTGATGTAAGTATCAAACCCGGTTTTCCCGGTTTTATCAAATGATAGTTTCCCATCCTTCTCCAGGTATAAGGGTGTTGGGATGATATTGGGTGATGGCCATTCTTTAAATTTTCGCCATTTGTTTTCACCGGAGAAAAATATGGTTGCCTTGCTAATACTATCCAGCGAGCCTTTGCCTTTCAGGTAATAATTAAACCATGGCACTTCTATATTATTTTGATACCATTCTGACGTATTATTAAAAAACATAATGTTACCTAAATGTGTACCGTCTTTACTTGCCCATTGCCCGTGGTACCATGGCCCAATTACCAGTTTGCTTGTGGTTGCCGGGCTTTGTTTAACCAATGCATCATAAGTATGCCAGGCACCATAACCATCCTCCGCATCAAACAAACCGCCAACAACCAACATGGCGGGCTTAACATTTTTAATGCCCGACCGGGTGTCCCGCGCTTTCCACCAGGCATCAAGGTTGGGGTGTTTCATCATATTATCCCAAAACTCAAGGGTGTCGCCGGTTACTTTGGTGAAATTGGGTAATGCACCCATTCTCAAGTAATAAGCGTAGTTATCATTTCCGGGAATATTAAACGTTTTTGCTGGTAGTGTAGAAGGGTGCGGATGTGGCTGGCTAAAGCCATACCCCACATGAAAATCAAATGCATCCATCAAAAACAAAACGCCATTGTGATGATCATCATCACCAAAAAACCTGTCGGTTACCGGTGCCTGCGGACTAACAGCTTTAAGTGCAGGATGCCCGCTCAGTGCAGCTTCTGTTGCAAAAAAGCCCGGGAATGAAATGCCGGTTACGCCAACATTGCCATTATTGTTTTCCACATTTTTTACCAGCCAGTCTATGGTATCATAGGTATCGCTGGCTTCGTCAATATCTTTATTTGTTTTTTTATCGGGGTTAAAAGGGCGTACCACTTCAAACTTACCCTCACTCATCCACCTGCCGCGGATATCCTGGATCACCAAAACATAACCCTCTCTTAAATATTTTATCATAAAGCTCCGCCAAAACTGGCGATATTCCTTACCATACGGCGAGCACGAATATGGGGTGCGGGTAATAAGGATCGGGTGTTTTTCTGATTGATCCTTCGGCTGGTAAATGGATGTGAACAGTTTAACGCCGTCGCGTGCAGGAATGCTTACTTCCTTTTTGATGTAATTATTTACAAACCATGCCGAATCAGGATTTTGGGCAAACGTAAAAAAGGGGATAAAAAGAAATACAAGAAAGTATAATTTCTTCATGGCAATAAGTTAAGAGGTCAGACAGTAAATATGGGGAAAAATTTGCAGATGGGAGAATGATGTGCAGATTTTGGATGTGCAAATGTGCAGATCGAAAAATTGGTTGGCGGCTACCTTTCTGGCGGGAGGCTGTGAAGACACAGCCTCGGGGTATAGATTTACTAAAACATCTCCTTATCCCAGGGAGTTAAGTAAGAAATGTATTGCTTAATTTAGCTATATGAATAAAAGAGCCGTGCTCCTCGAAAAAATTAAAAAAGAAGGATTTCCGCAAAAGGAAATCTTTATAAGTATTGAAGATTTTTTTGACGGTAATGAGGATGATGGATCTATAGGAGCAAACATTTATCCAGATCCTCCTTCACTTCTGGAGTTTTACAATACCTTAAAAGAGATCAGAAATGCTACCAAAACAGATACTCTTTTTGTTAGAATAGCCGATGTTGACGATACCGATTGGTTCTACAGTGATACAATTTATATTTCCGGGGATTATACTTTGACTGAGGTAAAAAACATGTTTAAATCATTAAAACCAGATGACATATACGAAGGGAGAATGTATGACGGAGCATCTAATATCCCTCCAATAATTCCAGGTAATAAAGCATATTCTATCTGGTGGGATTAAAACATTGCAGATACAACGCATTGCTATTTACTCAATTCCCGTAACTTTTCTCTGATATAGATACCGGCAGGTGTTAATTGTTCATTTGTCCAGCCACCATTTTCAGGTGCGCCGGGGAGCAACAGGGCTGTGGTCTCCTGTTTATCGGTGATGTTCCAGTTTGTCCAGCTTAAGTGGTTGGCCTGCATCCAATCCATCCAGGTTTTTACCTGGTCGCGGTTAAACTTGCCGTTGCCATTTGATTCGCCTACTCCCCATTCCGTGATCATTATTGCGAGGCCTTTTTTGATAGCAAGATCACCTTTGGCACGCAGCTTTTGCTGATGGTTTGGGTCGGATGCGTAAAAGTGAAATGAATAGGCAATGTTCTTAAACCCGGTAATGGGGTTTGCTGCCGCAATATCCACATCCTGGTCCCAGTGCGGGCTGCCTACCACAATTAAATTATCCGGGTCATGTTTTCTGATCTCTGTAATTACCTGTACCGCATAATTTCTAACCGTATCCCAGCTGACAGCTTCCGGCTCGTTCCAGATCTCATAGATCACATTCGGAACGCCCTTATATTTTTTCGCCATCTCAGCAAAAAACTCTTTTGATTGCTGAAGATGCTGGTTGCTATGATGATCATGCCAATCAATCAAAACATAAATACCATCTTTAATTGCCTGGTCAACTACGTTTACAATCAGTTGTTTTTGCAACGCGGGTTCCTGCAAATATCCATGATCAGGCTGAACTCCCATTGACGCACGGATAATTGAAGCTTTAAAATCACTTGCAAGCCAATCTACTACTGCAGGGTTATAATACTTCCTTCCCTGCCATAAGCTCCACGAAAAGCTAATGCCGCGCAGCTGCGGCGCAATGTCGTTTTTGTTTGTAATTTTACCATTTTGAACTGTTAAAGCGCCATTTATGGCGACAGGTGTTTGAGCGAAAAGAGCAGTGGTAAAAAGAACAGAAAGTAAAAATATGGTGCAAATAGTCTTCATCAATGTATTTTATTGATGAACAATTTAGGTGGATCTTTTTATAAGAGGGTGGTTATGTAAAAAATGGATCAAAAAATGATAAAATGTGTTACGTAGAGACGCGATGCTTCGCGTCTTAAATTTTGCATTTCAAAAAATGTATTCCCAAATAAATAGTTCAATAATTAGCAGGCGGGAGACGCGAAGCATCGTGTCTCTACGTAACAAAACGAATATTAATTATTTTGAATAAAAATCAAACGCGGCTTTTGAAATTTTGGCGATCACCGCATCGCGGCTTGTTTCATTATCGGTTGAATTACACACAAAAACAGAGATAGCCAGGTGTTTGCCATTGGGCAGGGTAATTATCCCCACATCATTGGTGGCTGGCGATAAGCCTTCGGCGCTGGTTGGTGAAGTCCCTGTTTTATGGGCAACAACTGTTCCCGCCGGCAACAGGCCTTTTAGGCGATGCGGGCCGGTTGTTGTTTCTGTCAGGATCTTATACAAAAACTCAGTGGTGGGTTTTGCAAGGATTTCGCCTTTATAAAACTTATCAAGCAATATAGTAGCTTCTATAGGTTTACACCAATTGGTATATTGCAGCTCCCATGATGATGTCATATCTGCTTCGGACGCTCTTACGGCAATGCCACGTATGCCCAGGTGAAGCATATAATCCTGCACGGTTTTAGGGCCGCCAATCACTTTTAATAAAATATCGCAGGCATCATTATCACTTAACGATACCATATAGCTTAGCAGGTCGCTAACGGACACATCCACGTTACCATCGGGATACTTATCGCGCAGCGGACTATAGTTTTTGGGCAGATCCTTCTTTTTAATATGGATCAGTTGGGTCAGGGTAAGCTTGCCCGAATCAACCCAATGCAAAACTGTAAGTGCTATCGGGAATTTCATTACGCTGTGCATCACCAGGCGGGCATCGCCGTTAACGGATAAGGTATCACGGCTTTCCAAACCTAAGATAGAAACACCTACAATACCTTTAGCGGGTTTAATAATATCCTTAATTTGCTGGCTCAGCGTGCTTTGCTGGGCTATTACATAAACGGGGATCAAAAATATGAGCGTTAGAAATGCTGACAGGATAATTTTTTTCATACTTAAAATAGAATCAAGAGTTAAGAAGCCGGAGTCAGGAAAAATAAGAATCTATTTACAAAATTAACAAACATTTCATCTTGATTCCTGACTCTTACTATCCTGACTCTTTCCCTCACAGCAATATTAACGCATTTATTTTGTATGAATTTTAATCCAGTCAGAAATAATCTTCATTGCCACAGGCGATATGGTTTCCTCTATCTTTTCATATTCAGAAAGATCGCCTGTTTGCGCAGTTTGCAACAGATGGTTTAAACCGGGCAGGGCTTTTACCTCAACATCCTTGTTACCATTTTTAGCCAGAATTTCCTTTATTAAGCCCAGGTTACTTACAGCATCAACCTGGGTATCTTTTTCTCCATTAACAGCCAATACCGGGCATTTAACTTTGCTCAAATCTTTTTCAGGATTGTAGGCTATAAAAAAGCGCATCCACGGAATTTTATATAAGCCATTGTACATTGAAAATACATCCTGCCCTACTATTGAATTATTTTTTACATATAATGCATCCAATATCTTTTGATCCTGCTCCTTTTTCCAGGCATCAAAAACCGGGCTTATCTGTGTATCCAATGCCTCCTGGTTTGTCGAAGATGCAAAAAGCGCTAATACCTGCCCATGCAGACTGGAAAAGGCAGTAACTGCCGAACTATCAATTCCTGATTTTTTAAGCTGATAGGCATTTTGCTCGGTATTCAATTTTGCTCCGCCAGTTTCAGGACCGCCCCACATAACAATAAAACTAACATCCCTACGGCGGGCTGCAACCATTGGCGCAATTATGCCGCCTTCACTGTGACCAATTAAACCAAGGTGCTTTTTATTTACATCGGGCCGTGTTTCCAGGTAATTCAAGCTTGCTTCCACATCGTATGAAAAATCCATACTTGTTACATTTTTAAAATTGCTTCCCAGTGTACTTTTACCAGCTCCCTTGTCATCAACCCTCAAAACGGCTATCCCATTTTTAGTCAGGAAGTCAGCAAGCACCGCATACAATTTATGGCCGAATAGGGTTCCGTCCCTGTCTTGTGTACCACTCCCTGTTATTATAATTACAGCAGGATATTTTCCACTTCCTTTAGGGCGGGTAAATGTAGCGCCGTAATGCACACTTTTATCGGCATTATCATATTCAACGTCCTCACTAACATAGCCAAATGGCGGTTTCGGCGTTTGTGGTCTTAACATTAATTTCAGGTTAAGTGACAAATCTTTCCCACTCTGTCTAAAAGTCCCGGTAATGTTAGCCTTGCCATTCCATAATCCTTTATAAGTAATGCCTGCATTGGCAATTTCAATAAACAAGCTGTCCTTTACAATATTGATTTTACTGCATGGAATCCCGAATGCTTTTTGATCGGGGCTGTCAAACGCAGATATGTAGGTGTTCGTTCCGGTTTTATTAATATTAAAAACCAGGTAAAGGTTTCTATTGCCTGCAGGTATTGTTCCCTGCCAGCCACCGGTCAAATCCTGGGCTTTTAACTGACAGATAAAGCAAAATGTAAAAACGCAGATCAATAATTTCTTCATTAGTTTTTAGGTTGATGTTGTTTGAAATAAACGTATGAATAAATAACAGGTATCAGCGCCATACCTATAATGCCCGGCATAAACACAAAAGTATTTATTGGCGAAGGCAGCAACAGCATGGCAACAGTGATAATTATACCACCAATAACCCATACCTTACCTGCTAAACGGTGCGTAGCGCGCCAGTTGCCCTCGTCTTCAAGCGTCCATGGGGTACGCACGCCTGCAAAATAATTGGGCTTTATATTGTTCATTAAATTACCAAGGAAAACAAACAGCAAACCTATTAATGGCAACATTAGTTTATCAATCATGAATTTTTTGTTTATGGCTGCGAATATGATGCATAAGCTTAATGCCGCAATAAAAACAACGATCCCCAATCCGAGTTTCCGGAATGTTTGTTCACCAATTTTAACTTGTTTTTTGGGATCAATTGACGGCAGGAATTTCATAAGCAGGTACACCAAAAAAGAGATCCCCGTTAAAACAGCCTGCAGCAAAACCAATTCACCTTTGGGGCCAAAACCATTGGGTTTGCCATCCGCACCAAAATGCAGGGGCACAATTAAGGGTAATGATGAGTAAACATATGCCAGGTAGCAAAATGGCAATAAGCCAATTACGAGCGCTACAAGATCGATAAGCGTAAACTTCTTCATAATGATTTCTTATTTTTTTGTGATTGGAGGTTTATGATCCATTTAAGCATTTCGTCCATAACCGTTGTGTTTAAAGAGTAATAAATAAATTGACCCTCTTTAACAGATACTACTAAACCTGCTTGTCGTAACAGGTCAAGGTGATGCGAAATACTTGGTTTTGAAATATTAAACTGATCCGCTATTTCGCCCGCTGTAAGGTCTTTTTCCTTCAGCAGTTCTAAGATCTCCCTCCTGGTAGCATCGTTAAGAGCTTTGAATAGCGCGTTCAAGTTTTGTATTTATATATTTAGACAAACATCTAAATACTTTTTGGGATTTCAAAGCCTCTTTAACTCTACTGCAAAAATTTAACCACGGAGGCCGCCAGAAACACACAGAGGAAACAGAGATTAAGAACGTTTTTAATCTCCGTTTCCTCTATGCCTACTCAGTGAACTTTGTGGTTAAATAACCGCGTACAATACGCTGAAGGAATAATTTATTTAAATGATTTTCTTGTTACCTTCTTAATAATTCTCCGAAATTTCGTTACTTGTAGCTATCAATCAAACCATTCTCATGCAAAGAAGAAATTTCCTGAAAACCAGCTCATTGGCGGGGTTAACCTTAACTACCCTTGCTGCAAGCTCATGCAATTTAGTTTCATCAAAAAAAGATAAAGATAATGCGGGTAAAGAAAAGACTGACGATTTTGCTTTAAACGAGGTAACTATTGATGTTTTGCAGCAAAAAATGAAAAGCAAGGAATACACTTCGCGATCTATAACCGAAATGTATTTGAAACGGATAGACGAGATTGATAAAAACGGACCAAAGCTTAACGCAGTTATCGAGTTAAATAAGGACGCGCTTAACATGGCCGATGCGATGGATAAAGAACGCGCCGCCGGGAAAGTGCGCGGGCCATTACACGGGATCCCTGTTTTAATAAAAGATAATATTAATACGGGCGATAATATGCATACCACTGCCGGAGCACTTGCTATTGCTGATAACTATGCCAAACAAGATGCATTTATAGTTCACAAATTAAGGCAGGCAGGTGCGGTATTATTGGGTAAAACCAACTTAAGCGAGTGGGCCAACTTTAGAAGCACACACTCAACCAGCGCCTGGAGCAGCCGCGGTGGGCAAACCAAATGTCCTTATATTTTGGATAGAAACCCTAGCGGATCAAGCGCAGGTTCGGGTTCGGCGGCATCGGCCAATTTATGTGCCATTGCGATAGGTACCGAAACGGATGGCTCAATTGTTTCGCCATCATCGGTAAATGGCCTTGTTGGCATTAAACCTACTGTAGGTTTATGGAGCCGGTCGGGCATTATTCCCATCTCAAAAACACAGGATACCGCCGGACCAATGGCACGCACAGTAAAGGATGCAGCTATTTTATTAGGCGCATTGGCTGGTGAGGATCCGCAGGATATTTATACACTAACAAGTAAAGGCAAAATTGAGCCTGACTATACTAAGTTTTTAGATGCCGAAGGACTAAAAGGCAAGCGCATCGGCATTGAAAAGGATGGGCTGAAAGTTAACCCGGCAATGGATGCTATATTTCAGCAAGCTATTTATATTTTAAAAAGCAAAGGCGCTACCATTGTTGAGGTTGAGCTATACAAACAAATAAAAGAAGCTGGCAAAAACGGATTTACCGTATTGCTTTATGAGTTTAAAGACGGATTAAATAAATATTTAAGCGATGCCAACTCGAAGGTAAAATCGCTGGCCGATGTAATAGCTTTTAATAAAAAGAACGAAGCTAAAGCCATGCCATTTTTTAAACAGGAAACCCTTGAGCTGGCTGATAAAAAAGGCGGCTTACAAGAAAAGGAATACCTGGATGCTGTACAAAAAACAACGGGCATTACCCGTACCGCTATTGATACGCTGTTAAAAGAAAACAAGCTGGATGCCATAGTTGCACCAACCAATGGCTTTGCCATTTGTATTGATCTCATTAATGGCGATTATGACAATGGCTTCTCCTTTTCGGGCCCGGCGGCTATGGCCGGTTATCCGCATATAACAGTACCAATGGGTTATGCTTATGGGTTACCTGTTGGCATCTCGTTTATTAGCTCCGCTTACAAAGAGGCTGATATAATTACGCTGGGCTATGCTTATGAGCAGGCATCGAAGAAAAGAGTTGCACCGATTTTTAAGGATGTTGTGGGGTAGTTGATTAAGTTGGATTAAGTTGATTGAGTTAAAGAGAATCTGTTAATAATTATATCAACAATTCAACTCACTCAACATAATCAACTAATTACTATTTTTAACCCTGCTAAAAAATCCGGAAGTCCGAAAGATAAAACAGTCGCTTCCGGCTATGAACTATCAACCATTAAAATGAACTAAATGGAATTTGGCCGCGTTACACCCCAGGAATTAGTTGAAGTGGATTTTACACTCCCGCCTGATCCTGAATTA
>JAQBOS010000071.1 GCA_028287925.1 Mucilaginibacter sp.
GGCCCTTACTGCCAATATTCCCTTTCAGAACTTCATTAGGACTAAACCCTGATAATACCAATGCGGGATATAAACCTGATAAGAATACGCCTGCTATAAATAATGTAGTAAGCGAGACCCAAAATTGAGTTTTACTAAATAGGCTATAAGAAATTTGTTGACCCGAAAGTGCATTGAAACTTGGGATGGCAGCAGTAACGATCAACAAAGCGATCGCCAACGCAAAACCATTCAACAAAGCAGATTCAGAAAGGAACTGTATAATCAGTTGTTTCCGTAGTGAACCGATTGCTTTGCGTATACCAACTTCTTTTGCCCTTGTTATGGCACGTGCCGTTGCAAGATTGATGTAGTTAACCCATGCAATTACTACAATAAAACATGCGATGGCTAATAAAAGATACACTGTTTTGCCATCACCATTGTCATTAGGTTCACCCATATAATGAGAATACAGATGAATATCGGTCAATGGTTGCAAATGATATGCAACAGTAGCATTGAATTTTTTTAAGTCTTTAGCTGCAAATTTCTGTACGACCGGAATAAACTTTTTCTCTACAACAATGGGATCTGCTCCTTTATGTAATAACAGATACGTTAAACAACCATCCCAATACCAGGATGTTTCAGGGTTATTACTTCCATCCGCTTTCCGCAATTCTAAAAAGGTTGCATAAGAAATAAGCATATCAGGTTTAAGCTGCGTATTGACAGGTACATCTTTATAAACTGCTGTAATTGTATAACTACGATTTTGGTTTAATTGAAGACTTTTCCCTAAAATATCAGTACTTCCAAATATTCTGCGAGCAGTTGTTTCCGATAAAGCGGCTGTAAATGGGTCCTTTAATGCAGTTTTCTGATCTCCTGAAAGTAAAGGATAAGTAAATATGTTGAAGAAAGAACTGCTTGAAAAAAACACTTTTTCAATTTTCAAAGGTTGGTCATTGACGTTTTTTGTTACCCTGCCATACGGAGCAAGCTTTACATAATCTTCTATTTCAGGAATGGCCTCTTTGAAAGAGTTTCCTACAGCATATGTACCGGCGGCCCATTGTGTACTTAGTTTTCTATTGTCATATCTGTCTTGTTGTACCCTATATATCCTATTCTTATTGACCTGGAAATTTTCGTAACTCAATTCAAATGACACATACTGTAAAATAAGCAGGCATGCCGCAATTCCAATGGCTAATCCAAAAATATTGATAAAAGAAGAAGCCTTGTTCTTAACAATATTCCGCCAGGCGATTTTGAAATAGTTCCTTATCATAATGTGCTTTTATAAGATTTATTCGATTTAATTACGGTGCAAATTTCATGCTATTTGTATAATATATTGAAAATCAATATATTGAATCCAATGTAATATTATTGGCTGTTCATATTCGTACAGTTATTGTGCGCATGAGAACAATTATTTATAGCGATCACATGGGAGTTTCATTTCATCCTTAAGACACCGAAGCAATTATTCCGGTTGCGGTACAATGATTTGGTAACGGGCAGTACAGTGGAAAAAGAAAATTATAGAAATGAAATGATATTTCGGAGTTCTAAATTCAAATTGAACCAAAAGGGCATAAAAAAACACGCAAGTTCTGTTACCCTTGCGTGTTTCAGCCGGGTGAATGGGAATCTATTAGAACACTTAGAAGGAATATTGGTAGTTATAAAGGAAATTTTAGAGGACGAGAGAAAAGGAAAAAGGGATGTATAAAACATCAAAGTACTTTACTTGCGGCAGCAACGCCCGTGTGTTGCGGAGCAACAGTGGGCGACGTGCCTTTTGAGGATCAGGCATTGGGTATATATCCGACCCCGCAAGCTATTCAAGCCAATAGTCCTGAATAGCTCACTATGCAAAGAACGTACGAATTTTAAGATGGTAAATACAAGAATAAGAGTTGATTCCGATGTACAACTGCATTGCTTTGGTGATTAAAACAATTGCGTTGCTTCAATTGTTTTGCAGTAAAGGGATGAGGGATATTTTGCTAATTACATGGCAATTTCGGACCGATCCCTATTCGGACAAATTCCTTTTAAGGGGTAAATTTATAAAAATGTCAATTGTGGCTACAGCTCCAGGATTAGATAATGAGTTTCTGCAATACTGGCTAAAACTTTCATTGGTTCAGGAGGGATCTTCTGAGCGTCGCCAAAAATTTTGTAGGATTAAGTGATAATGCCGAACATTTAAAAGCTTACCAGGATGCAACTACAAAACTACAAACCCGTAAGGGCGGGTCTTTTTATATTGATGCTCTGCCGACTGATGACCGGCTGCACGTCGGCCCCTAAAATCAAACCAGATCTAAATATGATTACACAACAGGAAATTTCAGACAGGACAAAGATCCAGGACCTTTTAACGCGTTACTGCTTTGCCGTAGATGACCGGGACTGGGATGCATACCGGAAAATATTTACGACGGACGCTATCATCGATGACACCGAAGCAGGGGGATTCCGGAGCGGAGTAGAAGAGCACGCGACCTTTATGAAAAAGGCGCTTGGAAAGATCCTGATCTCCAATCATGAGATATCGCCCAGCCTGATCGAATTTAAGAACGGCGAAGCCATCGTAAGGACGCGCTGCTCCTGTCCCATGGTGCTGGACATGGGGAACGGCAAACGGCATGTTTTTTACCAGGGTCTTTGGTACCGCACCATCGCTGTACGAACACCGGAGGGGTGGCGAATCAAAGAACATGTTGAGCATGATTACTGGAAAGATAATATGCCGGAAGGATTTAAGTTTTGAAAGTGACGACTTCATTTATTGCTGAGGAAAAACGCAACACCGATGAATTTCATTAAGCTGAAAGTATTTTTCCGTCCGCGCAGGGTCTCCGAGAGGACCATGCGATTTGGATAACTAGCGGGGTGAATGGGAATCTATTAGAACACCTAGAGGGAATTTTGGAAGTCATCAAAGAAATTGTTAGAGGTTGATTTAACATTTTTATAAATATAAAAATGTTAAATACTTCACTTACCCCACAGCCATTCTTCATATAATCTTTGAACCCGGTCATTGGGGTTGTTGATTTTCGTAATTTGCGCAATGGGTGCGTCATATCCGGTGATAACTACCGGTACACGGGCTACATTTCCATTTCGGTTTATTTGGACTATAATAGTGTCTTTTAATTGCAGCGCTTTCAGCATTGCGTAAAAGTCTTGCCTGTTTTTTAAAGGCTGAGTGTTTATAGCTGTTATTATATCGCCTGTATGCAAACCTGCTTTTACCCAACTGCTGTTAGGATTGGTCATCACTAAATGATATGCTGTCTCACCCTGAGGCTGCCAGATATATAAACGTGTATCCGGCGCTAACTGGCGTTTGTCGTTCAGAGCGGGTTGCCAGGAAAGGTGCAATTGTAATCCTATTAATTGTAGATAAAGATTAAAATCCAGTGGTTTGCCTTCATATACATAGTTTTCAAAGAAAGTATGTACTTTATTATCACCGCAAACATCTTTTACCACTTGCTCAATGTCTTTCGCATAAAATCCTCTTGTCCCTCCAAAACGTTTAAACATCAGGCGCATTAAGTAATCAATAGAATGCTGTCCATTGGTAGTATTTCGTATCAACAAATCAAGCATAGTCCCTAATAACTCACCCTGCAAATGCACACTGGCCGAATAATCGCCCAGCATGCCCGGCGCTGCATTGGAAGCCAGACTTACTTTTCGCGGTGGAATAACTGTATTACCAGTATCTGCATAATATCTCCTGATCAGGTTTTCCAGATGTGCTATGCGTGTATTTTCTTCAACTGGCAACCCCGCTCGCCTAAGCAGCAGATCTGCATAGAACATAGCCATTCCCTCGCTAAACCAAAGCCCGGCCGATTGTTCTTGCGGGCCGTAGTTCAGCTCTGTGTATTCTGCAGGTTTAATACTCATTAAATTCCAGGTATGCGAAAATTCATGGGCAATTTCGCTGTATATATCCTGCATGTGATGAGAAAGTAAGGTGTCGGGAGCACCAATAGTAACCGAATTACCATGCTCAAGGGCGCCATAAACTCCGTCTTCCAAAAGAAAAAAATAGTTTTTATACGGAACGGCCCCAAATAAATGTACCGTTTGTAAAACTATCTTTTTTATGTTGCCAACTAATACCGTAGTATCAAAGCCAAGTGCGGTGTTAGCTGACAGATAGGCTATTGTGTGGGGTACCTTATTAACTGTAAAACTCCATTTGTGTAAATGCCCTGCCAGTACCGGGCAATCCAGTAGTGTTTTAGCGGAAGCGGCGATAAAGGTTTTGTCGTCAGCAGTTTTTTGCAATCCTGTGGCAATTTCCCATCTCCGTGGTAAATGGAAGGTTACAGAACATGACGTATGCATTTGTCCGACGAGATACATGAATGAATGCATATCACCTACTAACCCTCCGTAGGGAGCAAGAAATGGCCGGTGCGCAAATTGCTGTTGCTTGGGTAATTGAATTCGGTAATATAGATTAGCTGTATTGCCCGGGATTGATATATCCCATAAAGCGCTATCCTTTTTTGTATAACTTGCTTTGCCATCGGGGATTTCAATCCGAAATTTTTGCACGAACCGCCAGAAACGGTCATCATATTCATGATGTGTTGCCATAGCCAGTTGAAAATGATGCGGAACATGCCTTAGATGTATTTCTATATCGTACCCGGAACAGTCTGTAATATCTGCTTTCAGTACATAATGAATAAAAAGCGGGGAAATAGCGGGCTTATTTGATTGAAGGAAACCCCGCGAATGCACAAAGCCATTAATAGTAATAGCCATACTGTTTGTGCAGTTGTATAATAAACATAAAGCAGCAAATAAAATCACAAATAATAGCTTTTTCATTTGTTAAGATATTTGAGGTGTGGCTATCTAAATTTAAAGAAGCGCCCTGAGTTGAATTTTATCGCAAACTTAGCGGCAGATAAGCCCCCGTAAAGAATTTAGTAGACCAACTACCTGATTAATAGATGTAGTAAAAACGTTATCCGGTCATCAACTATTTCTTATAGTGATCTATACGTTTAGCCGTTTATTTATTTTTAGTGCGCTTAACTTTTGAAGGGTTATATCCATAATTTCTTTTGAACGACCTTGAAAA
>JAQBOS010000117.1 GCA_028287925.1 Mucilaginibacter sp.
TTCAAAATTCATAAATTTTGTTTTTGAGGCCAGGGGTTTAGGTGCCCACCATTGGTCCAGTAATTCGGCTGTTGTCCACGCTTTCCAAACGAGTTCAAGAGTGGCGTTAAATTCACGTAAAATGTGAACGGTTTTGTTTTCCTTATTTACGGAAAAATCAAATAAGAGATCATTGTTCATTTTTTCTGTTTTTTAATTGTTGATAATAAATCGTCCAATTGGTTGAAGCGGGTTTCCCAAATTTTGCGGAACTGCTCAATCCATTTGTCTATTTCTTTCATTTTGTCTATTTCGAGTTGGTAATAGATCTCTCTGCCTTTGTGTTCCTGTTTTATCAGTTCACACTCCGTCAAAATGCGCAGATGTTTAGAAACTGCTTGCCGGGTAGTGTCGAAATGTTCGGCAAGGGCATTAGGCGTCATTGCCTGTAATGCAATTAAGGTTATGATTGCTCTCCTTGTCGGGTCTGCAATTGCCTGGAAAATATCTCTTCTCATTTGTTTTGATGCTTAGTTATGAAACCAATCAGTTGCAAATATATGTGCAACTTTTCGGTTGCGCAAATATTTCTTTATTTTTTTTAAATTTGAGTTGTGAACGTTTTAGCAATAGGGTTGCAAACTGCGTGGATGTTATGGATTGAATGGGGTAGAAATAAAAAACGTGCAACTCACGCACCATTTTTTGAATAATATGCAGCTTCTTGCTAACTTATTAAAGGATTTTGATAAACCCTGGTGGGCAACTTACGCACCAAAAATTTTTAATTATTGCTGATGATATTGCATGTTTTATATCCTGTCAAGACGTCTTGACAGGATAATTTTCGTACCTCTTTGTGCAAGATTTAAAGAAGTTATCAAGTTAGGTCTATACTCGTAATTTAGGTGCCCCAAATGTGTGTTTCTCGAACCATTTCATGAATAATTTAAAGAAATTAGCTAATTTAATTACTACTTAATCATTCACATTTACCACACAAAAAGAAGCATCGATCTTGATATCATTGGTGGCTGAGCCTGTTTTTAAGGTGTAATCTACATTTTTCATTGCAGTGACGCTGATCTTTTTGAGATTCAGCAGTTTCTCCCTGCCCTTTTGCGAAGTATCGTTTTTCCCGGTAATAAATACGGTATCTGTCGGCAGCGGTTTTACCTTACTAAGCTTGAGCAGGATATGCCCATTGTAAATGATCTTTGAAGCAGTGCTGTGGATTTTAAGGTCGGCGTTAGCCATTTTTAGTTTGGTGATGCTGAGCGGCTTTAAATTATCGGCGTTGATGCTGAGCTTTTGCAGATCATCAGACAAGCCCAGGTCGACCCTGCCGCCTGACCAAAATTTGGCATCCACGGTGCCTGAAAGCTCGCCGATGCGTACATGAGTGAACCCTTTAAACTTGAGCGTTCCACCTGTGAGGCGATCAATATCAACATTACCTTGCTCCATATCGATACTGAGAGGCCCTGAGCTATGTTCAATTTTCAAATCGCCAAATTTTTCATCAATGGTTAGGTCGCCGTCAAAACTTTTCACATCAATATTACCGAAACGATTTGTTAGGGATAGCTTAAGATTCTCTGGCACAAAAATCAGGTAACTGATATGACACTGATCTCCGGAGGATGCATTGATATGCTGCGAAAGCGTATCTATTGCGGTTTCGAGACTTATTGCATTGGGCGAGTTTCGAGTTTCGATCTTCACATATCGTATCAAAGCATTTGCCCGCTGCAGTTTTGCCGACTGCCCTGTTATGGTCACTTGCACCATGGCCGATTTTTGCTTCCAGCGCTGGACGATCACATCGCCATATTGGTTGCTAATATTTAACTGTACTTTTTTACCCATGGCGATTTTTTTGGTGACTGTTTTCCTGGCAGTTTGCAAATGGTCATCAGCTCTCAGCAACGCGGGCAGCAGCAGAAAAGCCAAAACAATCGGGCTATATTTTTTCGACTTTTTTTTCATCGGAAGTATGCTCAGGTGTTTGCAATTCTTCAAGCAACTGCAATTGATTGTTTAATATTTGCTCCTGCATTTTCAGGTTCTGTATTAACGATTTTAATATTTTTTGCTGATCTATGCTTTGGGGCAATTGTTTTTTTAAGCAGCTGTATACCACATCAAGATCTATTAATGCCTTTTGCGACCTGGCGTACAACTCGGGATCAACCTGCCGGAGCGTGGCCAGTTCTTTCTGCCTGGTTTCAATCAGCTTAGTATAGTGGTATAACGATTGTCGCGTTTTATCATCGGTTACGCCTGCTACCCGTTCCACGCTGTCCAGTTCCATTTTTTGCGCCATTAGCTTTTGGTTGTCGATCATGCTATCACGTTGCGATGCATTGCGTACAATGGTGGTACGGGTCGCCTGGCTCCTGGTTTTTAAAATTGCTATCGTAACGCCAATACAAAGCAGGATACTTGCTGCGATACCCCAACTGATGCGCTGCATTCTAATTAGCCGCTGCCGGCGGCCTTGCTGCTCAACCAGGTCGCGCTCAAGTTTTTCCCAGACCCTGGGCGAGGGGGAATCGGTTTCAAACCGGTCTTTATTTTGCTGCAAATATTTTTCAAACTCGTTTTCCATATTCCTCTATTTGCTTAAACGGTCCAGTATTTTTTGTTTCCCGCGCAGGTATTGTACCCTGATGGTAGACGAAGGCAGATACATTACCGAGGCGATCTCTTCAAAGCTCATCTGCTCAAAAATGTGCAGGTTGATCACCATTCGGTATTTTTCGGGAAGCGAACTCATTGCTTCAATAATGGCATCCAATTTTTCTCGGAATTCTGACTCGTCAAACGCCTGTTCTTCGGGGATATTGGTTAATTCAGCATCTTCTATTTCCAGCCAGCTGTTCCGGTGCCTCCGTACAAAATTGATGGATTTATTGATTATGATCCGTTTTACCCATCCGCCAAAAGCCGCGGCATTTTTGAGCTTATCCAGGTTAACGAAAGCTTCCATAAAGGCTTCCTGCAAAATATCCTCGGCGTCCGCTGCATTCATCACAATACGCAAACCAGTGTGATACATCGCACGGCTATACCTATTGTATAGCAATTCGTAGCTTTTGATATCACCCTGTCGGCACCTCGCTATTAAATCAGCTTCCTCCTGGCCCAAATGTCTTGTTTAATTTTTACGGTTCTCTAATCAGGTAACCAAAACGGCCAAAACGTTTCAATCTTTTTGAAAATAAATATTGAAACACGGCACGGCATTCCGTGACCTGAATACAAACACAATTTACATGAAGCAATCTGTTTTCTGCCTGTTTTTCATTTTATTATTTGTGCATTTGACCTCAGCACAAAACCGTACGGTTCGTGGTACCGTTACTGATTCGGCAAAAATGGCCCTGCCGGCCACTACCGTTAGACTAATTACTGACTTGAAGGATACCCTGACGACTACGACCAGTGCTAAAGGGTATTTCCGGTTTAACGTGGTAAAGGCTTCGCGCATCACGCTTACATTTTCTTCGATAGGTTACCAGGGGTTCATCCGGCATTATGCGCTTGCGGATACCGGGATATTGACCGTGGATACCATCATCCTCAAAAGCGATTCCCGCATGCTTAGTCAGGTAAATATTGTTGGGAGCAACCCGGTAACTTTTAAAGAAGATACGATTGAATATAAAGCCAGCGCTTATAAGGTTCGGGATAATGCACCGGTAGAGGACCTCATAAGGAAGCTCCCTGGCGTAGATGTGGACGCCAACGGAAATATAACCGCCCAAGGCAAGCAGGTGAGCAAAGTGCGGGTAAACGGAAAGGATTTTTTTAATGGGGATGTACAGGCTGCCACGAGGAACATTCCGGCTGATATTGTAGAGAACGTCCAAATGATAGATGACTACGGTGACCAGGCTAATCTGACAGGTGTAAAGACTGGTGACCCAACCAAGATCATGAACATTACGATCAAGTCCGACAAGAGCCACGGCTTTACCGGCCAGGCCACATTGGGCGACGGATCGGATGTATTACCGAAACAGCCCGGTGTGCAGAATGATAACCGTTACCTGGGTTTGCTGAACGATTTTATTTTTAATGGCGACCAGCAAATGGCTTTGCTGGGAAACGTGAATAACACTAATGTGAACACTTTCTCATTTGGCACACCGACACCGCCGCCAGCTGGAGGCGGTAATTTGCTGGAGGCCAAAAAAATTGCACTCGACCGGCAGCAGATATTAATAGGTTCAGGAGGGTCGAAAATAAACATAGGCGGCGGAGGCAATTTCACCAGCCAGACAAGCGGCGTTAACGGTATTACCGATACACACGCCGCGGGCTTTAATTTCCGCGACCAATGGGGCAAACATCTTTCGGTTTATGGCAACTACAATTTTTCGGATAATACGGCTTTTACCAGTACCAATACGCTACAGCAAAATAACACCTTTGCCAACCCGGGTTCCACGAGCCAATTGAGTAAAGAATCCGACAAGAACATCAATCACAGCATTCAGTGGAATATGGAATATAAGCCTAATGACGCTAATTACCTAAAGGTGACGCCAACATTCAGCTATGCAGGCAGTAACGGAACGCAGACAGCGCAGAATACTTCTATGAGGTCGGATACCATCAATTCGGCTTATAATTCGCTTATTAAAAGCGGCCTGAACGCCCCCTCTTACGGCTTTACCGCGTTATTTAACCATCGCTTTAAAAAAAAAGGGCGCGACCTGAGTATTGATCTGTCGGCAAATTCAACACACAATAATTACTACCAAACACCGATCTATAACTTCACGGCCGGGCCCGCGTCCCTGCCCGATCAGGAGGTCACCACTAAAAGTCTTACTAATGCTTACAATGCAAATATCTCCTACCTTGAACCTGTTGGTCAAAACTCGTTTTTGCAGTTTAATTATGCCTTCAATTTATCAAAAACAACAAGTGACAGGCAGGACAATGTACTTGATACAGTAAGTCACATTTTCCGGCCTGACAGTACGCTGAGCAACCATTATAATTATACATTTATCACTAACCGCGTTGGCGTGAATTTTAATTATGTCGAGAAAGATAAATATAACTTTACACTGGGGCTGGCCTTATTGCCGGCAGTGCTTGAGGGAGCCATACCGCGCAGCGGGCCGGTACGACGCGAAACCTTTAATGTCGTCCCCACGGCCCATTTTGTTTATAATATCTCCAGGAACAAAGTATTCAGCCTGAATTATAGCGGCGGCAGTGAACAGCCCACCTTTACTCAACTGCAGCCAGTAACGGATTATTCTAATGCCCTATATCCTGTGCAGGGTAACCCGGATCTGAAACCTTCCTTCACAAATAACCTGTCGATACAGTACAATTTTTTTGATTTTGGCAACAACAGGACACTGTTTACCAACGCTTCTTTCTCGCAAACCCAAAACCAGGTAGCCAATAATACCATTATTTACCCGGCAAATTATGCACCTAATCCCTTGCTGGATAATTCCTATTTTACCAAATACCTTAATGCCGACGGCTTTTATACCGCCGTGGGATACATTAGTTTTAACAATCCATTGGATAACCGTAAATACACCCTGTCTTTAAACGGATCGGTGCGCTTTACAAACAGTATTAGCTATATCACCAATGTCGACCCGATTACCTATGTCGAAACCACCGAAAAGAATACAGCACGAACCCTGGCCTTTACGCCTGGTATGCGTTTCAGGTTCGATCTGCCGGAGTTGATCGACGCTCAATTTTTAACGAACTATTCCATTAACAAAACCTTCAACTCAATACAGGATGATCTAACCAATGCCACGTCCAATATTCGCACCTGGAATCTTGGTCTTAGCGGGAAAAATTACTTTCACGACTGGACGGTAAGCTACGATTACAGCAAAGCTTTCAATTACGGTTACGCGGAAAGCGTACATGCCACCAACCCAAACCTACTGAATATGTATGTTGAATGCAGGTTTATGAAAGGGCATAAGGCTACGGTCAGGATGGCTGTATTTGATGTATTTAATCAAAATACCGGATTTTCAACTACAACCACGCCGAGCTATATCACTCAAACCAATGTCAATCGGCTTGGGCGGTATTTTTTAGCATCTTTCACCTTAAGGCTACAAAAATTTGCAGGGAAATAACACCAAAAAAAGCCGTAAAAATTGGTCTGCAAAATAGCCGATGATTATTCCTCTTTAATAAACCCAAAAGCTTTGGCTAAAAACACAAAAAAACCGGTGGGGAAAGCTTAATAAAAAACTTTCCCCGCCGGTTCCGGCTTTGGTCTCTTGACAGGATAATTTTCGTACCTCTTTGTGCAAGATTTAAAGAAGTTGGCTGGGTAATTAATGTTAACTCATTCCCAATCGCGCGCGTAAGGATTCACGATAGCTGCTCCCAATAGGTATTTTTTCACTGTTTACCATCAGCTGGTGCGCTTCGATCATCGTAACGTGCTTAATAGCTACGACATAAGACTTGTGTACCCGGATAAAATCAGAGGCGGGCACCAGGTTGAATACGCCGCTCATATTCTCCCGGATCAGGATCCGTTTGTCTTTCAGGTGAACGGTCATATAATTGCCGTCTTTTTCCAGGTAAAGAATCTCACTGAGCTTCACCGGGTAGGTTTGCGGCCCGCTTTTTAAGTAAACGGTAGTCTCCTGATCATCGTCGGTTTTATTTTGGAGCGAACCGGCTTTTGCTGCCTTATCTACGGCCGTGAGGAAACGCTCGAAAATGATTGGTTTCAGCAGATAATCGATCGCATTGAGGTTGTAACTTTCCACCGCGTAATGGCTATAGGCGGTTGTAAAGATGATCATCGGCATGGGTGACAGCGATTGTACCAGCTGCATCCCGCTCATATCGGGCATATTGATATCCAGGAAGATCAAATCGACTTTTTCCCGGCTCAGCCAGGCGATGGCCTTTACTGGCTCGCGGAAAGTGGCCTTCAGGTCCACGAGGTCACTATCGGCACAATAACGTTCGATAACCTCCAGCGCCATGGGTTCATCATCAATTGCTATACAAGTGATCATGACAAGTCAATTTGAAGGTTAACGATATATTTTCCGTCTTCATGAGACGCGCGAAGTTCATGCCTGCCGGGATATACGAGTTCGAGCCGACGCTTAACATTTTCCAGCCCAATGCCCCCTTTTTCTTCATCCAGCTTTTTAACAGAACTGTAGTCCGCGTTCTCGCAGGTAAAGACCAGTTTTTTGAGGTTAACTGAAATGGTGAGGGCAATGGACGAATGACGGCCAATAGCAACACCATGCTTAAAGGCATTCTCCAAGAAAGGAATGAACAGCATGGGCGCAACCTGAACGACGGCGACCGTTGCCGGCTCGGGGTACTGCAAAGTGACCTCTGCCTCGTTGCCCGCATAACGCATCTGATGGAGTGCGATGCAATCTTCGAGGTAACTTATCTCATTCCCGAGAGGAACGCTGTCAGTATTGCTTTCATAGATCATATAGCGCATCATGCCCGACAGCTTAGCGATCTTATCCGCCAGGTTGCCCTTCCCTTCCCTTTGGGCCAGGGAGAACAGGTTGTTGAGTGTATTAAAAAGAAAATGCGGATTGATCTGCGATTTCAGAAATCTGAGTTCCGTACTCAGTTGGTTGGCTTGCATTTGGGTTTGAATGAGTTCGCTTTTTGCCCATTCTTTCAGGAAAAAATATGCGATGGATATGCCCAGTATCACGATGAAAGCAAGTAGTATAACGGGCTGCAGGTGCTGCCAGCTGCTGATCATGAAATTTACGGTATCGACACGCTTTGGATCCGGGCCGTTAGGATGATGTAGCTTTATTGCAGTGTCGAGCTTTATAACGCCGAGTTTTTGAAACATAGGGGGTGGCATCGGAGGTGGCTCAATAGCCTGGTTGGCATTGTCAAACAGGGGGCCGACTGTAAAGTAATTGGCGCCGAAGACCAACAGGAACCACCCGACACACATGGCCAGGCGAATCATGATGTTTTTAAACCGGAGAGCTTTCCTGAATACCCAGAATATATTACCATAAAAAAGCACCGCAAGGAAAATGAGGATAAGATAAACATAGGATGAAATGGTAGTGTCTTGATACTGATCGCTGACCACATGGCGGGTTTTGGCCCATACGTGGATATGCGAACTGTTTAATGAGGTAAGCGTATAAAAAACACCTGCCCAAAATACCAGGTGAAGCACTATTTCTATCCAAAGTCTTTTTTTAGCCGAAAGCATATGAACAAAGGTAATATCCATAGCCGATTAGTGGTAAAGAATGTGATGAACGGCCAATTTTTGTGATGAAGCAACCTGGCCGTTTTGCCGGATAAACAATCCCGCGCGTTCATCACAAAAATTTGAGTAGCCGGAAATGGCCGCCTACTATTGCCTTAAAAATCACTAAAATTATGAAACGATTTATCTTTTCAGGCGCAGCACTCATTGTGCTGGCCTTAACCGCTCAGGCCCAAAGGCCCGATACGGCACGGGTGCTGATACATTACAAGTTTATGCAGATCAGGGACACCACAGACCGGGCGCACCCCTATACGGAGAACATGGCGCTATTCGTGGGCAAAAACGCCAGCGCTTACAAAAGCTATGATGGGATCGCAGCGAATGAGCGGTTCCGAAAAGCCTGGGCTGTGGCGGCAGCCAGTAGCCCGGACGGGCAGCCCAGGATCAACCGGAGCGGCGCAGGTTCGCGGACACAATATTATCAGTACCCGAATGCCAAAAAATTCCTCACGAAGGACAACCTGGCTATGAACGAGTACTTGATCGAAGGCCCTATGCCCGCCATTAGCTGGCAGATCAGCACGGACACGGCATCCTTCGGCGGTTTGCACTGCCAGAAAGCCACGGGCCATTTTAAAGGCCGGGATTATATCGCCTGGTTTTGCCCCGATCTGCCGCTGCCGGCCGGCCCTTGGAAACTGAACGGCTTGCCCGGCGTAATCGTAGATGCCCATGATACCAGGAACGAAGTTAACTTTCAGTTTGACGGCGTGGAGAAGGTGGTCTTTGCTGAAGTAAAACCGATAGGCGGTGCTGGTGTGGCTGAAAAGGATCTTCCCCCGATATTGCGGGGTTTGGATGACAACCCTAATCTCATAACGCCACCGGCCAGTGTGATCAAAGCCACGCAAAAGGAATTTGATGAATTAAAAGTAGCCATCCAAAAGAACCCGAATGCCGTGAGCCAGGCGATGGTGGCGGGTAATCGTGCCGCCGGCGTTAAAACTGACGGCATCAGGATAATGACTGGCCCTGGTTCCCGTGGCCCGGTGACCAATAATCCAATTGAATTACCGGAAAAGAAATGAAACAGCTGTTAGTCATACTGACAGCTGTTTTACTGGCCGTCAGCGTTTATGGCCAAACGATCAGGGGAACGGTGATGGATGCGACCGGAAAGGCGGTGCCCTATGCTACGGTCAGCCTCAAGCGCAGCACCGCCGTTGTGTCCTACACGCAAACCGATAGCAAAGGCAGTTTTGTGCTGGCAGTACCTGCCGGAACTGCGACTGATGGCTTAACAGTCGAAGTGCATAGTTTTGGATACCAGGCAGCGGATAAAAATATCGCAGGCTTTGATGTGCCCGTTGACTTCACGCTGGCAGCTGCAGTGAACGAACTTAAGGAGGTGGTGATCAAAAGCAGCCGGCCGTTTTTGAAGACCAATGGCGACACGCTCAGTTACAAAGTATCTGAATTCGCCAGTGCGCAGGATCGGACGATTGGCGAGGTGATCAAAAAGCTGCCGGGTATATCCGTTGCCGCTAATGGGACGATCAGTTATAATAACAAGCCGATCTCTGCGCTGTATATTGACGGCGACAACCTGCTCGATGATAAATACAGTATTGCCACCAACAGCGTTCCGCAGGGCGCAGTCAACATGGTGCAGGTGCTGCAGAATAACCAGCCGATCAAGGTATTGCAAAACAAAGTACCGAGTGAGGATGTGGCGTTGAACCTGACTTTCAAAAAAGGTGCAAAGCTGCACTTGATGGGGCAAGAGAGTATAGGCGCAGGATTGCCGGGTAATTACGACGTGAGTTTGAACGCCATGATGTTCAAAGACAGTTATAAGGCGATCAATTACCTGGCGGGTAATAATACCGGCTACGATGTGCAGCAGGATCTGGTATCGCATAACCAGGCCGAATACAACCAGCGGATCGATAATGCTTTGCCCGCTGCACTACTTTCATTGGGTGGTATAAATACCCCGCAGCTGGCCCAAAACCGCTATTTATTTGACCGCTCGGGCATCCTCAATATTAATAACCTGGTCAATCTGAAAAATGGTGTACAGCTGAGGGTCAATGCGTACGACGTTCACGACACGCAAAAGCAGGACTATAGCCAGCAAAGCACAGTATTCCTGCCCGGTGATACGGTGAGGTACAACGAGGTACAGCACAATCGCCGTGTACCCGACATCTTTCACACCCAGTTTACGCTGAATATCAACCACGGGAACTATTACCTAAACGACGCCTTGCTGATGGATCATCAAAACAGCACCAGTTATTCGGGATTGAAAACCGACAGTTCGGCGGTTAACCAGGTATTTCAGGATCACCTGTTAAACTTCTCGAATGAGCTCAATTTGATCAAGGCTTTAAAGTCGCGTCCTATGATCCAGGTCTATTCTTATGTCAGCCATTCGGCGGAGCCGGAAAAGCTGTCCATTGATCCGGGGTATAACGCGGCTATATTCAATCATAATTTGCCTTACGCGCAGTTGGTACAACAGGTGAATATACCCAGTTGGTACACCAACAATTATCTGGCGTTCAGGCTTCCTTCCGGCTTGTTCACGCAGAGCTACCGGACAGGCTTTAGTGCGCAATCGCAAACGCTGGCCTCCAGTTTGAATGTGGTGCAAAATAATAACAGCACGAACCTTTTGTCGGACAGCGCGCGGAACCAGTTCGACTGGTCCAGGAAAAAACTGTATGCCGAAGCAAGCTATGATCTGCCCGGCGAATTTCTAAAAGCGCATTTAGCTTTGCCATTCACGCTCCAGCAGATCGATTATTCCGGCAAAAGCCTGAGACGCTATTATATTGATCCGCTGCTGAGTATGAAATACCAGGTCAGCGCAGAGAATTATCTGAATTTTAATTACAGTTACCGCAATCAGATTGGTACGATAGCAGATGTTTACCCCGGCTATATCCTGACCAATTACCGCAGCCTTCAGGCTAACAATGCCGACCTCAATGAACAGCAGGTTCAGCAGGCGGGCAGTAGCTTCAGCTACCGCAAAGCGCTTACCCTGTTATTTTGGAGCGTGGGCGCACTTTATAACCATACCCATTCCAATAACATCGCCTCGAGCGTAATTACCAATAACCTGCAGCAAGGCATTATGCTGCCCTATCCCAATAGTACTGATTCGTGGATATTCAGCGGCTCTATCAGCAAATATTCGTTTGCGCTGCGCACGACCTTCAGCGGCGGCATAACCTGGCAAAGCAGCCGCACGGTGCAGCTACAGAATAACGCGTTGTTACCGTTTAACACCATATCCGAAGCCTATAATGTCAACGCCGATACCAAAGTAAGCGATGCGGTAAGTTTTAGCTATAAGGCCACATTAATGCAAACGAGCAGCCATTCATCGGTGGAGGCTTCCGCTTACCGGGTCGATCAACTGGTGCAGAAGGCCTCAGTTAACTATGATCCCGCCGAAGCTGTGCAATTCAATCTTTCAGGTGAACATTATTTCACCTATCAACAGGGTAATCCCGATCTGAAGTATTTTTTTGCAGACGCTTCAGTAAAATTCAGGGTAATTAAATGGAAAACTGATCTCGAATTCAGCGCCGTTAATTTCCTGAACGTAAAAAAGTACAATGCGCTTTATTTATCGGCTAATACACTATCAGCCAGTTCGTATACCCTTCCCGGAAGAATAATACTCCTGAAGGTACTGTTTAATCTTTGATTTGCCGGCTACTGCCAAAGGAGAACAAGTTTGATACAAAAACTAGAATTTTGTGACCCCCCGGTTGCGATACCGCACAAAAGTATTTAACAAAAAACCGGCGGAAAAATCTTTCTCCGCCGGTTCCGGCTTTGCATTAAATGTCAAACCTTGTGCTCCCAACCGGGCTGGAACCAAAAGGTCACAAATTCCCGGGCTAACGTTGTTTTCTAAACACTCATCCCTGCTAAATACACGTTTAATTTCTCAATGTTTTGCTTTAATCCTTCATCGGCTTTAAAGGTTTTTACCACGCGGATAAATTCTTCGGCCGTGTCAAAAAGCATATGCCAGTTTAGGTGGGTTTGTTCACCCTCTGCTTCAAACTCAATGGTTGCAGTAAAGCAAGGCGATGATATATGCTGATAAACAATTTTTTTATACTGTACAATTTCCTTAAATACGCTTTTGTTTTTATAATCGATTCCATCAGGGCTGTGCATAACCAGGTTCCACTCGCCGCCGGGGTTTATATCCATTTTGGTTATGGTATTGGTAAAGCCGTTTGGCCCCCACCAGTTGGCAATATGCTCAGGCTTGGTCCAGGCTTCCCAAACCAGTTCAACAGGTGCATTTAATGTTTTTGAAATAATAAGCTCTCTGTTTTTTGTGCTGCTGTTACTTTCCATGTTTTTCTTTTTTAAGTTTTTCTAAATAAGTTTCCAAAGCATCTAACTTACTTTCCCAATGCTGGCGGTATTGATCAACAAAGGCCGAAACTTCACTCAATTTATCAAGCTGCGCCTCGCAAAACCTTTCGCGGCCTTGCTGTTTAATTTTAACCAGGCCGCAATCTGTTAATATTTTAAGCTGAAGGGATATAGCCTGCCTGCTGATGTCAAATTTTTCGGCAATAGCGGTTACATTATGGGGCTGGCCGGCAATCATACTAATAATTGCTCTTCGGGTAGGGTCGGCTATGGCCTGGTAAACATCACGTCTGGCTTTCATATTACGCAAGTAAGTGCTTGCAAATATAAACGCAAGTATTTACTTGCGCAATAGTTTTGTGATTTTTTTTTAAATTAATTTTTAATTACCTTAATGAACCAAAGAAAAGTGGAAAGCACTTTCGAGGGAAGGTAAAAGAAATGAATTAGTGTATGACTAAAAATAATGCGAAATTTGAAAAAGGCAAAGTAAACACCCCATTATTTAGTATCCATATGAACATACAAGAACAAATCAAAGCGTATATTACCAGCCAACCTGAACCAAAGCGCAGTGATATACAAGAGTTGCACCATCACATACTTCAAGTTTTACCGGGTTGTAAATTATGGTTCGACAATGGTAAAAACAGCGAAAATAAAACTGTTAGTAACCCTAATATAGGTTATGGGTCTTACGTCATAAAATATGCTGATGGAAAAACCAGAGAGTTTTTTCAAATTGGTTTGAGTGCAAACACAACCGGAATCTCTGTCTATATCCTCGGTATCAAGGATAAGACATACTTAGCCCAAACTTATGGAAAAGAATTAGGCAAGGCGAGCGTGACCGGGTATTGTATTAAGTTTAAAAATTTAAAAGATATAAACATTAACATACTTGAACAGGCAATACAATATGGGGTTGAGGCTACAAGTGAAAACTAAATTTCAAACTGAGAAACTACTCAATTACGCTTTACTTGCCTGCTTTGCGCAGATTGATAACTTTGCAACATGCCAGCCATACAAAATATTAAAGTAGCTGTTGATGCCGTAGTATTCGGATATACTTCCAAAGAAGGATTGTCTGTGCTGCTTATCAAACGTAATATTCAGCCTTTTAAAGATAGCTGGGCGCTGCCCGGCGGTTTGGTTGGTGATATAGAATCATTGGAAGAAGCCGTTCAGCGCGAACTAAAAGAAGAGACCGGCGTTAACATCAATTATTTAGAGCAGCTATACAGCTTTGGTAAACCCGGCCGTGATCCGCGGAACCGGGTAATCTCCATCACTTACTATGGCCTGGTTAAACCGGAAGCTTTTGAACTACATGCCGATACGTATGCTGCTGATGTAGCCTGGTTCAATATTAAAAAACTTCCCCAACTGGCTTTTGATCATAAAGAGATCTTAACCGCAGCGCATGAGCGTTTGAAAAGCAAAATGCTTTATCAACCGGTAGGTTTTGAATTGCTGGAAGAAAAATTCCCATTCTCGGAACTGGAAAAACTGTATATGGCCGTGCTTGACCGCCCGATTGATCGCCGCAACTTTAAAAAGAAGGTCATCAAGTTTGGTTTCCTGGAAGAAACAGCTGAGAAACAGGCGCTTGATGGCGCTGGCCGCCCGGGTAACCTTTTCCGCTTTAACGAACAGAAATACTTTCAGCTGCAAAAAGAAGGCATCAATTTCGAGGTATAAACCATTGAAAATAAAAATAAATGAAAAAATAATTTGTGTATTTGAAACGCATATCTATATTTGCGTATAATTAACGCAAATTATTATGAAAACAGCCGTAGTTATCGCCCGCTTCCAAACACCATACCTGCATGAAGGGCATAAGCAATTGATTAGCATGGTTAAAGAAAACCATGCCAAGCTGATCATCTTGTTAGGCGTAAGTCCGATAATGGGCAGCCGCAAAAATCCTTACGATTATTATACCCGCGAAAAGATGATCAAGAAGAGTTATCCTGAAGTAATCGTGCTGCCGATAAGTGATCATCCAAGCGATAAAACCTGGTCTGAGAATATTGATAACCTGTTAAAAAGTGTTTTCCCCGCCGAGCAATTTTGCCTGTTTGGGAGCCGGGATAGTTTTATCCCGTATTATTCAGGCAGATTTGAAAC
>JAQBOS010000120.1 GCA_028287925.1 Mucilaginibacter sp.
AAATTCAAACTCATCGCCTCGCTTTTGGTAAAACTCCTGCGCTTCTTCGTTTACAAGGTAATGGTATTTGCGAAACACTTCGGTTGAACGCGTTGCCAGCGGACTATCAACAAATACCTTTACCGCCGGCAATAAACCGCTGCTAAAGATCTTATTCAGCGCATAAACCAATGATTGTGTACGCCCAATGCTAAAAGCCGGGATTATTAACCGCCCCTGCTCTTTTATACAAGCCTTTTCAATAGTTTCAACAAGGGCCTGTTCCACAGTTTTGTCTTTGGTATGCAGCCTGCCGCCGTAGGTTGATTCCGTAACCAAATAATCAACAGGGGGTAATGGTTGCGGATCATCAAGCACCGGGTAGTTCTTACGGCCTATATCACCGGTAAACGCAATAGATTTTTCAACGCCATCGTCATTTACTTTAAATACAGCTGCGGCAGCTCCCAATAAATGCCCTACAGGAATAAAAGTAAGCTCAACGCTGCCGTTAATTCGGAAAGGCCTGTCAAACCCTATGGTTACAAAACGGTCAACCGTATCCATCACATGCTTTTGCAAGTATAAAGGCTGTGCACCGGTATTGAATTTTCCTTTACGGTGTTTACGGCCCTTATCAGCCTTTCGCATAAATATGTTTACGGAGTCGAGCAATAATAGCTCGGTCAGATCAGCAGTAGGTGGGGTGCACAAGATCTGTCCATCAAAACCCAAACGGACAAGCGTAGGCAAATTACCCGAATGATCGATATGAGCATGGGTTAATATAACAACGTCTATTTCTTCGGGCTTAAAAGGAAAGTTTTCGTTTGCCTGTATGTTCCGGTCCTTCTCGTAATCAAGCCCGCAATCTATCAATATTTTAAATTGGCCAACCTCCAGCAAATGCATGCTCCCGGTTACCTGTTGCGCCGCCCCGTATATAGTTAATTTCATTGTTTTCGTTCATTTGTTCATTGGTGTCATTAGTTCATTGGTTATATCGCTTTTAAATATTAAAGCAGACCAATGAACTAATGAACAAGTAAACCAATGAACCAACTACAAACTTATTATTAATGTTGTAACATTTTATGCTGAAATAACATTACAGGCAAAGTTTTTGCATAGGATATAATGATTTGATAAACTCCTGTAAATTAACCCATTTTAGTAACTATTAGACAATTAGCCATGATAAACCAAACAACGTATACCATAAACACTACAGCCGGAACGGTGGAGTTGACCATTAAACCCATAAATTCGTTATTACCTGACGGCGATTTTTATGCTACGGGGATCTACGAATTAACAGATGGCGCTGTTGGCATGGGCGAAATAGTGTTTGATGAAAACATGAATGAATGGACATACAACGGCATGGACGAGCTAAACTGGGAAGAAGCTGCCGAAGTTGCAGCGTTTATTAAAAACTACAAGGATCCTGCCGGGGCAGACCCCGATCTGCTACAATCACCTAAATAATTGTACTTTTAACAATAATAATTTTGAAAACAAGCAGGATTTATTGGATTAGTGATTAAATTTAGCCATCAATTATCATTAACCTGATTACACAATGCCTAAGAAACTTATTTTTATTGGTTTATTGCTTCTAGTTCGTATTGGCGTATTTGCTCAAAATACCGGGACTAATTTATTTGATGAAAACTGGTTATTTTATCGTGGCGGGGCATTAAGTGCCGAAAATGAAAGTTATGACGACTCCAAATGGAAAAAAGTTGATCTTCCGCACGACTGGAGCATTGAGGACCTGCCCGGTACTTCATCTCCTTTTACGCAAAATGCAATAAGCCAGGTAGGCGGTGGTTTTACCATTGGCGGCACTGCGTGGTACCGTAAAACATTTATCGTACCTGCAGCGCAAAAAGGCAAACGCTTAATTATTCAGTTTGATGGTGTTTATATGAACGCCACAGTATTTATAAACGGGCGCGATTTAGGTACGCACCCTTATGGCTATACCAGTTTTTGGTATGATATTACTGATAAAGTAAAATTTGGCGGGAAAAATACTATAGCCGTTGAGGTAAAAAACGAAGGGCAAAACACCCGCTGGTATTCAGGTTCGGGAATTTACCGGCATGTATGGCTAAAAGTAACCGATCCGGTACATATAGCACAATGGGGAACATTTATTACTACGCCGGAAGTTAGCGCAAAAGCTGCAAAAATTAATATTAAAACAAATGTATTAAATGAAACTGCAGCAGATCAAAAGGTTAAGTTGATCACGAAGATCTTGGATCAAAAGAATACAACGGTTGCAACCATTGAGGTTGAGGGATCAATTAAAGCAGGAGCATCTTTTGAATTTAAAAAAGATGCTGATATCGGTAACCCTGAATTATGGTCGTGCGGGTCGCCATCGTTGTATACTGCAGTTACAGAAGTTTATGCAGATGGGAAATTAGCAGATGAGCAAAGAACAAGCTTCGGGATCCGTAAGATTTCATTTGACACAGAGAATGGTTTTCAGCTAAATGGAAAAACCGTTAAGCTCAAGGGCGGCTGCGTGCACAATGATAACGGGCCGCTCGGCTCAAAAACGTATGACAGGGCCGAAGAGCGGAAAGTTGAACTTTTAAAAGCCAGCGGATTTAATGCCATCAGGTGTGCGCACAATCCGCCTACACCCGCATTGCTGGCAGCCTGCGACCGCTTAGGCATGCTGGTTATTGACGAGGCATTTGATGCCTGGAAATATGGTAAAAATCCCTACGACTATCACTTGTATTTTAACGATTGGTGGAAAAAAGATATCGCCAGTATGGTTATGCGTGATCAAAATCACCCCAGCATAATTATGTGGAGCATAGGTAACGAAGTACCCGAAAAAGGGACTCCTGAAGGCGCAGAAACAGCTAAGCTTTTAGCTGAGTATACCCGCGGGCTTGATCCTACAAGGGCCGTAACATCGGCAGTTAATGATATTAGGGAGGATAAAGACCCTTTTTTTGCTAAGCTGGATGTCAGCGGTTATAATTACTCGGTTAACAACTACGGGCATGAGGCAAGTACCTATGAGGCCGATCATAAGCGGGTACCGGGCAGAGTAATGGTTGGAACAGAATCATTCCCGCTTGAATCATTCGGCAACTGGATGGAGGTAACAGATCATCCTTATGTTATAGGTGATTTTGTATGGACATCTTTTGATTATATAGGTGAAGCCAGCATTGGCTGGTTAGGCTATCCGCAAGGCACCAGCTTTTATCCATGGAACCTGGCTTATTGCGGCGATCTTGATATCTGCGGATGGAAACGTGCGCAATCTTATTACCGGGACGCGCTCTGGAAAGAAAACCAATTATTAATTTTTGTAACCGCACCTAAACCTTCATTCGCACTGAACCCAAAAACGGCATCATGGTCAAAATGGAATTGGTTTGATGTTGTTGCCGACTGGAACTGGAAAGGCTATGAAAATAAACCCTTAACAGTAAATGTGTATTCATCATGCCCGCAGGTAGAGTTGTTTTTGAACAACAGATCGTTGGGAAAAAAGGAAACAAATCGTGCTACCAAATTTATGGCAACCTGGAATGTGCCTTACAAGGCAGGAGAATTGAAAGCTATTGGTTATGACGGAGATAAAAAAGTTAATACTTCTATTCTGCGCACCGCTGATGCGCCTTCGGAAATTAAATTGTCTGCAGACAGAACAAAGTTGAAAGCAAACAACCAGGATTTGAGCTATGTTACCGTTGAACTCACAGATGCAAAAGGTAACTTAAACCCGCGCGCCAATAACCTGGTTCACTTTAAAGTTACAGGCCCCGGGATTATAGTAGGTGTTGGTAATGCTAACCCTACAAGTGTAGAGAGCGATCAGCTGCCGCAGCGCAAGGCATGGCGTGGGAAATGCCTGGTTATCATTAAATCAACAGGCAAGCCGGGTGAGATAACATTAAATGCAAGTGCAGATAAATTAACAGGTAAAACTGTACTTTTGCATACCTTTTAAATACCCCAATGGAAGAAATAGAAAATTTTTCGGAAAACATCCACGAGCAAAGTAATGAACACGCTCATCACATCCTTAATGAAGGAAAAGAGAAATGGGTTTTGTATGTTGCGCTTACCACTGCTGTATTTGCGGTTTTAGCTGCAATAGCCGGTCTTATGGCTGGCGCACATGCAGACGAGGCCATGTTATCACAAATGCGCTCATCAGATCAATGGGCATTTTACCAGGCAAAGGGCATTAAATCTGAAATGCTCACAACTTCCAATAAAATATTGGTAGCCATGGGCAAAGCGCCTGTTGCCGAAGATGTTGAAAAAGTAAAGGAAAATAAAGCGGAGCAGGCTAAAATAATGGCTGAAGCAAAAGCTTTTCAAAAGGAAAGTGATGAGCATACAGCCAAGCATTCCATCCTCGCAAAATGTGTTACATTGTTCCAGGTGGCTATTGCCATTGGCGCCATATCAATAATAACTAAACGAAAAGCGTTATGGCTGGCAAGTATGGGATTTGCCGCTATCGGGATCTTCTTTTTGGTGAGTGGGTTGTTATAAAAATAAATTTGCAATAAGTTTCAAACCTACTGGGGCCCCGGATAAAATATTAAGAATAATCGTAATTCCGGATCATCTAAACTTTAAATACAGTGGCAAACACGTATCATCAAATTTATCTACAAACGGTTTTTGCTGTTAAATATAGGGATGCTGTAATTGAAAACGACTGGAAACTCCAACTCTTTTCTGTTATCGGTAATTTGATCAATGAAGCTAACTGTAAAACCATTATTGTAAACGGGGTGGAAGATCATGTACATTGTTTTCTCGGGCTTAAGCCTGTTGTTTCAGTTTCCGAACTAATGAAAACAATAAAGGCAAAGTCATCCAAATACATTAATGACCATTCACTAACTCCTCATCGTTTTGAATGGCAGGAAGGGTACGGGGTATTTTCATATGGACAATCGCAAGTTGATAAGGTCTATAAATACATCCAAAACCAGGAAGAACATCATAAAAAGCAAACTTTTAAAACAGAGTACCTGGCAATGTTGAAAAAATTCAATATCGATTATGATGAACAATATCTTTTTCATGATCCGATGTAAGAATATGGGCCGTGCCTACGGCACTTTCGCTGGCGGCTTGGTAAACAACGGGTTAAAACCCGTTGTTACAAAATGCTTCGAGCCGATGGCTCTTTAAAAATGTCGTGATTTAACTTATAGCAGCAGTAAATTTATAAAATAGGATAAATCAGAGGCATAGCCTCAATCATATTGTAGCAACGAATTTTAATCTTTTGAACATAGGCGAATAATAATTTTATTAACCGGATAAATCAGAGGCATAGCCTCGACTAATATTGTAGCAACGGATTTTAATGCGTTGGACATAGGCGACCCCAAACGAGTTTATCGCAGCAATAATTTAATAAACAGAATAAATCAGAGGCATAGCCTCGACCCATATTGTAGCAACGGATTTTAATCCGTTGGACATAGGCGACCCCAAATGAGTTTATCGCAGCAATAATTTAATAAACAGAATAAACCAGAGACATAGCCTCGACCCATATTGTAGCAACGGATTTTAATCCGTTGGACATAGGCGACCCAAAACAAGTTCATCGCACTAATAATTTTATCAACCGGATAAATCAGAGGCAGAGCCTCGGCCCATATTGTAGCAACGGATTTTAATCCGTTGAAAATAAGCGCCCCGAAATGAGTGCCATAGGCACGAAACATATTCTAATAGATAGATCACAGACCTATACCTTCTTAACGGGGAGTATTGAAACGGTTATCCAATGCTCTCCCCTTTATTCCGTATCTTTGCGCCAAATGATAAAAAAAGCGCTCGAAAAGCTAAAGATAGCCGAACTGAATAAAATGCAGTATGCTGCGCTTGATGCTGCAAAAAAAGGAGATGTGGTTTTGCTATCTCCAACTGGTTCTGGTAAAACGCTCGGCTTTTTATTGCCTTTATTATCATTGTTAGATGAAAAGGTACCAACAGTACAGGCATTAATCCTTGTTCCTTCACGTGAATTAGCTTTGCAGATAGAACAGGTATTTAAAACGATAGGCAGCGGCTTTAAAGTAAATGTTTGTTATGGTGGTCACCCGGTAAAAACTGAACGTAACAACCTTTCACAACCACCTGCTGTTTTAATTGGTACACCGGGAAGGATAGGGCACCACCTGCGCAGAAATAGCTTTAGCACTGATACCATCAAAACATTAATATTGGATGAGTTTGATAAGGCGCTTGAGTTTGGTTTCCAGGAGGATATGACCTATATCATCCGCCAGATGGATCACCTTACAAAACGAATCCTCACATCAGCCACAAAAATGGATGAGATCCCGTCATTCACGGGGATCAATAAACCTATTGAGGTTGATTTTCTTCAGAATAAAACAAACGTTCCTGATCTTAAATTAAAAGCTGTTATATCGCCTGCTGCTGATAAACTGGATACGCTATTTTCATTGCTCTGTAAAATAGGGGATAAGGCTACATTGATTTTTTGTAATCACCGTGATGCTGTTGAAAGGATTAGTGAACTGCTGTGGAGCCGGGGATTGGAACATGATATTTTTCATGGAAAAATGGAGCAGGAAGACAGGGAACGGGCCTTACTGAAATTCAGGAATGGAAGCCATCGCCTGTTGATCACTACTGATCTGGCATCCCGCGGACTTGATATCCCGGAGATTGAATATATAGTGCATTACCAGCTGCCGCATAATGAAGAAGCATTTACACACCGTAATGGGCGAACCGCAAGAATGCATGCAAAAGGAACGGCATACCTGATATTAACCGAGGACGAAAAATTGAAGTACCTGGATAAATCGCCGGAAATTGAAGAGTTGCCGGCTGATTTGCCTGTGCCCAAACCCACACAATGGGTAACCCTATATATTGGCGCAGGTAAAAAGGATAAAGTTAATAAGGTTGATATTGTTGGCCTGCTGCTGCAAAAGGGCGAGCTTGCAAAAGATGACCTGGGATTGATAGAAGTTCTGGATTACTCATCTTATGCTGCTGTTAAACGGAACCGGGCAAAACGGACGGTAGAATTACTAAAAGTCGAAAAGATCAAAAACAAAAAGGTTAAAATTGAAATTTCAATATAAGTACATCATAATAAAGAGTATATGAGCAATAATGATATCATGAAAAAGCTGCGGGTAGCTATGCATTTTACCGATGATGATATTATAGAAGTTTTAAATCTTGCAAACTTTAGGATCACCAAAACAGAGCTTGGCGCTATTTTTCGCAAAGAGGATCATCCAAACTTTAAACCCTGCGGCGACCAGATCCTGCGTAATTTTTTAAACGGGCTGATCATTTATAAGCGCGGACCGAAAGAAGATAAGGCGGAGTAGTTTTTTGCAGAACCAATATTTAGGCATCATTTGCTATTAAAAATATTTCTTATAGTTGCTATATTTGTATATGCCCGAGGTAATTATAAAATATAAAAGCGCAAAAGCCTTAAAGGCTCTCGAAGACTTTGTAAAGGCTTTTGATATGATAATTGAAAAACCGACTGAAGAGAAGTTTCCTGCCAATATACCTATTCGATTTGCAAAAAAACCAAATGCTAATGCATTGTCAGGTATTTGGAAAGATAATCCTATAACTATTGAAGAATTGCGTAAAAAAGCTTGGGGTGATAGATTATGAGTTTGGTGATCTGCGACACCAATATTTTTATTTCTGCATTTAATGGAGTAGAGATAGCATCAAATGAACTCTCCATAATAGGAAACGAAAATGTTTTAATGCCATCAATTACAGCCATGGAACTTTATCGTGGGATGTATAACAGGGAACAACTAGCGAAAATGGCTCGCAAAATAAAAGAATACAACATCCTTGACTTCAATGAGGATGTTTCTCAAAAAGCAGTAGAGTTAATACATGCTTACAAATTATCACACGATCTTCAAATACCAGATGCAATTATAGCGGCTTTAAGTTTAGCCTATAACCTGCCACTTTTTACCTACAATCTTAAAGATTTTAAATTTATCACTGGAATAAAGCTATATGTACCTGTAGTTCATAATTAATTCTCAATCAATTTAGCCTTACCGCTCTTTATCATCTTTTGCTGTTCATCAGTAAATGATTCCCTGCCGCCAAAATCCTGCACCCAGTAAGTGTTGTAAAGCGCTATCCCGATTTCTTTAAAGCTGGGGTTCATCAGGTTTTTGCAATGGCCAGGGCTTTTAAACCATCCGTCCATCACCTCTGCTATGCTCATCTGGCCCTGGGCAATGTTTTCGCCTACAGCAAAGCTTTTATAGCCTTTATAAATATAGCCTGCGGCTATTACACGTTTATCCATTGTGCGCCCGTCTTTACTGGTATGGCTAAAATAGTTTTTATTGGCCATATCTTTTGCATGGGCTATAGCTGCCACTTCCAGTTCATTGTTCCAAACTAAAGGTGGGGCTGGTTGCATAAAGGTAGTGCCGCAATTACAGCCTTTTTGTCGTGTATGATTAATGTTTTCTAAAAACTCGCGTCTGAATTCTGATGTGCTAACAGTTTTTTGAGCAAATGCTGATTGAAAATAGAATATCGACAAAATTACAAATAGTCCTTTAATTAAAATTTTCATAACTATTTGACAACTAAGATCAACAGAGGTTTAGTATCACCAAAGTAAAATAAATTACTTCTTCCGTCTTCGGATAATTGATCTCCAGTTACCTCTTTTTCGTTTATAAAAAATGAATACAGCAACAGCAACTAATGAAATTGCAATTACCAGTACTATAATGAAGCTACTTTCCTGGCGGAGTTTCCTTTGTAAAGCTTCCTGGTATTTGAGGTAAATACTTTTTTTTTGATTTGTACCGAATCTGCCTTTTTCTTCTCTATTGAATCTTTTTGCGCTAAGCTGGCAGTTAGTTTTGCTTCTTCATCTTTGCGGATACTTTCCTCTAATGAATCGCGTTTTTTTAGTACTGCTTCTTCTTTAGGGTAGTTTTTTAAGCGGCTGTAAAGCAAAGCAAAATTCTTTAATACTTCCGATTCTGTTTTTTGATAATGATTTGCTTGTGCAATTTGTAAAGCCTCATTTAAATCGCCCATTGCAAGGGTATAATCCTTTAGCTCACTTTTTATGGTTGATAGCGTAATAAGCGATGCTATTATGTTAGCCGGATCATTTTTAGCCCTTGATAAGGAATTGGATTGCAGGATGAACCATTTTGCCTGGCTATATTTCTTTTGCGACATATAAACCTTAACCAGGTGGTCAAAAGATATTCGCAAACCAACGGTATCGTTAAAATGAGAATATTGGTGCAGTGCCAGCATGGTATAATTTAATGCTTTACTTTGATAGCTTACCCGGGTCATCCGGTTGCTGATGGTATCATAGGCCAGGTAACGCGTTGCAATTTCATTATATATCTGCCCCTTAAATAAATCGGCAGCGGGCAGTTTTAATTGTTGTTTAAGGCTATCAAGGCTCATTGTAGCCAGGTGTTGTTTCACACTGTCCTTATTAGTTCTGTAAATCACAGATTTTATGCTGTCTTCTCTTATTAATATTGCTAAAAGCCTCAGGCTATCCGCATTCTTTATTCTTAATTGGTTATTTGGATTCTCCGCCAAATGCGAGTCGGCAATGCTCAGGCTGCCGGAATGTTTTACAAGCATTGAGAAACTAAGGCTATCCGGATAAGTAATTGCCAGTAAACCAAAATCACTTTCGTGATGTACGGGTATTGAATAATTTAGATCGGCAGGAGTGTGTATAGTTGTAGCTAAACTAAAATGG
>JAQBOS010000123.1 GCA_028287925.1 Mucilaginibacter sp.
CTTTACCAAAGACGTAATGAGGATGATCCCTAAAAGCAGGGAAGATGATCTTTCTGAAATTGACAGCGCAACTCCTGAAGATTATTATAAAACGGTGGGCAAGGTTACTGATAAAGGCAGCACGCTATATGAGCTGCAACAGCAATATGAACAGGACAACGGTAAAGAAACGTCGTACGGGTTTGTCTTTGGCAAGGTAAAAGGCCAGTATAAAATTATAAGTTACTTCTGCCCATGGCCTTTAAAAGACTAATGGGATTTATAACCGGATTATGGAAAAGAAACTAAAAGTAGATATCAATATAGAAGGTACCCAGATAACACATTTTTCTACCTTTAACCTTGATCAGCGATTTAACGAGCACCACACCTTTCAGCTTCGTTTTAACCACGATATGGTTGAAGAGTACAATTCAATTACCCTGGAAAATTCCAAAGACTTTATCGGAAAAAACATTACGGTACAATTTGGGACCGACGATAGCGGCGAGAATGTTTTTAGTGGCATTGTAACCAAAATTGAGCTATCGCAAAGCAACGGATTTCACAGTGATATTTTAGTAAGTGGCTTTAGTCCGGGAATATTGATTGACCGTGGGCCTGACCTGGGTTCATACCTTAATAAAAACCTGAGCAGCATTATCCAGCTGGCTACGCAGGATGCGCCGCAAAATGATCTTAAATTCAATATTAAGCCAACCAACACCTCCCCTATTGATTATATTATTCAATACCGTGAAAGTGATTATGAATTTATTAACCGCCTCTCGGCTGAATACCACGAGTGGTTTTATTACGATGGGGTAAAGCTGAATTTTGGTAAGCCGGATAAACTGGAAGAGGTTGACTTGGTATATGGCCGTGATTTGCACAGTTTGCAGTATGCTATGCAGATAGCCCCGTTAAAGCACAATAAATTTGCCTATAACCCAAAGCAGGATGAAATGCTTTTCTCTGAACCCCAGGGGTCATCAGGAGGAACACCTGATGCTTCGCATGCCATAAGTGCGTCAAATAAGGTGTTTAGTAAAGTTTATAACGAGCCTTTAGCCGTACGGGTAAATACAAAAAAAGAAATTGATGACTTTGTTAATAATCAGCAAAAAGCTTTAATATCTGATTTGGTGACCATTGTGGGAAGTGGTGATAACCCAATGGTTGGCTTAGGAAAAAAACTCAATGTAAGTATGAGTGTCCGCGGAACGGGTAGTTTTGAATTGCAGGATTTTGGCAAATTCCTTGTAACCGCCGTTTATCATGAAATTGATGGCGTAGGGCATTATCAAAACACTTTTGAAGGCGTAACTGCCGATTCCGAACGGGTGTCTGTTCCGGATGTAGAGAAACCTAATCCTGATATGCAGTTAGCCGACGTAACAGACAATGCAGATCCTGATGGGCATGGACGCATAAAGGTTAAATTTAAATGGCAATGTACCTCAAACGACGTTACCGAATGGCTGCGCGTAGTAGCGCCTGATGCCGGTAACTCTGATAAAGTAAGCAAGAACCGCGGATTTGTATTTATACCCGAGGTAGGAGACCAGGTACTGGTTGCCTTTGAGGAAGGAAATATTGCGCGCCCGATTATTATAGGAAGCATGTTTAGCGGCAAAACCGGCAGCGGCGGTAGTCAAAGTAACAAAACCAAAGCGCTTACCACGCGCAGCGGCAATACAATTATACTTGATGACAGCAATGGCAGCATTAATGTAAAAGACCCGAGTGGCAACGTTGTTACGCTTAACGGGGATGGTACAGTAACCATACACGCGCCTAATACATTAACGCTCATATCAAAAGATATCAATATTAATGCGGGCAATAGTATAAATATTATTGCAGCTCCGGCTAAAGAAGGTGGTGGTGATGGTATAATTACCATGATGGCAAAAAAATCAATTGGTGTAACAACGCAGGACGAAGGCATTACAACCACTGCAAAAAAGGACATTTCATTTACCAGTGAAACGGAAAGTATAAAACTTTCAGCTACGGCAAAAGATATTACTATTGAAGCGTCGGCAGGTAAACTGTCATCAAGCAGCAAATCGGCTGATATTAATTCTACAGATAAAATGAATATAAACGGCGGCAGCCTTGCTCATATAATAGCTGCCGAAGTTGAAATTAACCAGTCCTGACCATGAAATTACTTGCAGATAGTTTTGAAAATGCATATTACCAGGTTACATCGGTTAACCGTACTACTATTGGTGCTAAAATATCCGAATTTGTTCAGGACAGATGGATCCGGATCCAATTAATAAGCCAGAACGAAAAGCAAAGGATTGTTGAGTATACTTTGCTTGATCAAAACATGGAAGGGTCGGCTTTGATCCATCAATGGACGGCTGATATAGAGTGGCTGCAATCACCGGTACAGATCATTACCAACCTTGAGGGGAAATTCATTGGCATCAATAACTTTAACCATTTTATGGCTCAATGGGATAATGGTTATCGTGGAAAAATCGCAAGTAAATACCAAAACCACGAAGGCATTACTGTAATGCTTGCCGAAACCGAAAAATTATTGAAAGACCCGAAACGTTTTTTGCAAAACTTTATGGGATATAGCCATTACAGATGTTTCTTTCAGCCTTTTTACAGAGAGATAGAGCCCAGCGAAGAATACCCGTTAACGCTTAAAGGGTTTTTTGGACTGGTTGATCTGCCGCTAATAATTAATGCCAGCAATGAACAGGCTGACGACGTGGTAAGATTAACCAACACTGCAGAGGTGGATAACGAAAAGTTTGACCGGCGGGCTTTTGTGCGTATGATGAAAGACCTTACAAATACTTTTGATCTGAAGGTTGATCTGCATACGGAAATGGAGGAAATATACCTGTTTAAGAATAACACGCTGCAAAGCTCCGATCTATACTTGCAATTACATGTGCCTTCTTTTTATACCGTTGTAAATGCACATCAGTGTAAGCGGATATCACAATCTGAGCTACCCGATAACAGGAGAGCCGGTGTTTTTAAAAATGGCATGTTAATGGTTTAATGTAAAGGAGATGTTTCACAACCTTAAAATTACGTAAGATGTCGAAGAAATATATCCCGGATAATAGCTGCCTTACTTGTGATAAAGGATCGAGCCCCGTTAAGCTGAAGGTTACCCACCATAACAATACAAAAATATATGGCGAGTATTTAGCCAGTGAGATGGATATGATCCCCGGCGAAAACATCCAGCCAATGGGCAGGTGTTCAGCCACCGGTGGTTCCTGCAAATTCGAACCTATTTATTGGGACAAAACCAATAAAGGGGTAAAAGTAAATGGCTACAAGTTGTTATTTGAAGACGCAAACCTGCTTTGTAAAAAAGGAGGCAAAATAAAAGTGGATTTTAATGTACCCGGCGGCAGTGCGGCAGTCGGCGGTGGATATGGTATAGACAAAGGCAGTCGATTTTTAGGAGACAGGTTTGGCGAGAGTGCAGACCTTTTGAAAAAAACGGCAAAAGAAAATTTTACCGGAAAAACGCTTGACGAGATTGCCAAAAGCAGCAATGAGCCTAAACGTGTTTATGGTGAAGAAAAAGTTAAGCTTGATCTTAAGGCAAAGGGATATGATATCATATCCACGGATATGGGGAAAGGGCAAAATGGCCTTGATATAGCTGCCACCGACCCTAATGGAACTACCGATATCGTATCTGACGGAAAATTTAAGACCCGCGGTGGTAAACCAACCATGGATGGCACCAAAAAGTCTGGTAAGCAATTAAGCGACAAGTGGCTAAATGATGGCCAGGCAAAGGGAAACAGCAGGGTACAAAAGGCCCTGCCTCCCGAAGATGCCCAAAGAATTGGAGACAAGGTAGATAGTGGAGACCCGACATTAAAACGGGTTGCGGGAAAAGTAGAGCCCAATGGTAAATTAACATATCACGAGGTGGATAATACCGGAAAGGTTGGCGCTGTAACTGAAATACCGCCGGCAAATGTAATGCGGGGGACATCTAAAGCGGCAAATGCTGTAAATGACATCTCCCGGAGTCTCCAGGGGACCAAAGCTATTAGTGCTGCAAATAGCTTTATAGTTGAAAACGCGGGAACTATAAGCAGAGTTGGTAAAGTAGTTGGAAGAGGCGCAATTGTTGTTGGCATAGTTTTAGACGGGCTAAGCATCTATTCGGCTTACGAAGAAGAAGGTGGATTTGGCAAAAAAACGAAAGCTGCAACAGGGTCGGCTGTAGGTGGTTTGGCCGGCGGGATTGCAGGTGCCGAATTGGGAGCAACTATTGGTGCTATTGGCGGGCCCGTAGGTGTTGTTGTTGGCGGAATAGTGGGTGGTATTATTGGAGGGGTGATTGGTAGCGGATTAGGATCAACAATAGCCGGCTGGTTTTAATTGTAAAGTAAAAAAACGTTTATGTATAGAGATAAATTTAAAGCTGAATCATATTTCAAAGAGTCAATTCCCGGTATTATAGATAATATCAAAAGATCAAAAGCCAAAACCCTAAAATTTGAGGTTCAACTTAAAGATAAGATCCCGTTAGTTAACTATTATAATATTGCCAATGGCATTTTAATTTATATAAAAAGAGCCTATTCATTAGGTGAAGCGGTACCGGATCTGGTATCGCCTGCAAAAGAGATGATTGCCAATTATACCAAATCCTGGTATCCTGATGCTGATTATTCAGACGGAGGCGATATTCCTTATACAGGATTTTTAACCATTGTTTCAATTGGCGTTTTATTGGATGCTAAAGAAGAGTTAACAACCTTACAAAAGCTTGTTAAAGAAGTGGGCTACAAAGATTACTTAATAGATTTTCTGTTTAAATATATTGACAAGAACACCGCGGTAAATGATGAGCTTTTATGGCCGGACGACAGAGCGTGTCAAAAATTGAAAGAAATTACACTATCAGCTAAACCGGAAACCCCTAAGTTAATCGGGGAATACCTGGCCAACGATTTTTATACTAAAGAGAACTTTGAAGACGAGTACAATAGCCATAAAAGAAACGACAATGTTTATGATGGTTATTGGAGTTTTGAAGCAGCAGCATTAGTGAAAATAATGGATGTTGACGATAGCAGTTTCAAAGACAATCCTTACTATCCTTATGATATGGCCCATTTTGAAGGTGCAAATAACACAGTGCCTGAAACAATATTTGATCCTAACAATGGTTCATCAGGAAATGAAAAAACTCAGCCTGAACCGGATCAACCCAGGAAAAAGTGGTGGCAGCTTTAAAGGGGCTGCAGTTTGCGCCAGAACATCTTACGCTGGCATGATTAACTGTTTGACATGATAAGCGGCAGATTTATAACTCCAATTTCAGGATCTATAAAACTTGCCTGGAAGAAAATGACTTATCAAATGGCAAAACTTTATAGACCTGACCCAATATAATGAGTAAAGAGTTTGTATTTCAAAAAGTTGTCTTGATTAAGCCTTATGTTTTTATAATAATAGGTCTGTTGGCAGTTGCACCGGTTTTTATAGTGGTAGCCGAACTGTTTTCGGCATATGGTATAATCGGCGGTAAGCTTGTCGGGATAGCCCTGGGATTTGGCCTGATGCTACTCCTATTTTCCAGGCTGAGTAAAACAGTGGTTATAACTTTTGGAGATAATTACCTTGATTTTAGGGTTAACGATAAGGTTTATCATTATTTAAAGACCGATTTGGAAGGCTTCTACAGTTTTAACTATTTACAAACAAAAAACTGCACAATATCTATAAGCTTTCATTTTAAGGATAAAAGAAAACTTGATATCTCCAACTATGCATTAAATGCAGGAAAGTTTGACCCTGTAAAACACCAGATGCTTGTTAATTTTTTAAATACTGCACAATGCGAGCTTGATTTTAAAGAAGTATCCGTTAACAAAAGCAGATCGGCAGGTAAGATCGGCGATGTTTGGTTTTCGGGAAAGCACAAAACCGCTTTTTAAAATATTGAAGTAAAAAAGGTTAACGACTTTTCCAAAGGAGTTCTTTGAACCCGGAAGCAGGGAAAAACAGGCATAATTTGTACTATGTACTCCTTATTGAGAAAAGGCATAAGCCGTTAAGCCGTTCCGCTTATAGCTGAAGACGGGTTTGAATTTTGTAAGACCAATAGTCAATTCATACGTGACACGACACTAGTCTTGCAAGCTCTTCAACCAAGCCGGAAAGTCTGCCGCCATTAGCGTTTCATTGGCATTATGTTTTCCTATGATGATGTTACGCATCTCAGACCACTCCGCTCCCATTGCATCAATCCTTTTTTCGAGTTCACCAAGATTGAGATCCCTGCAATAAATAGAAGTGCCCGGCTGCTGCTTCCACGATTGAGCAATTGAGCCAATATTAAAGGAGTCGAAACCTAATTCATCTACCAGCTTAAAAACAATTTCCTTTGCCTTAGTATTGTCGCCTGAAACTGCTAATGCGATCCTGTCTTTTTCACCTTTAGGCTTACCCGGATTTTTCAGGCTTGTTGCAAAAATGGAATTAAATACCTTGATAACAGGAACGCCCAATTGCTCCTGAACCCATAAGCTGTCGATACCGCTCTGTTCAAGTGCCGGTATTACGCCATCGCGGAGGGCAGGGTAATAATTCCCCGTGTCAATAACAACCACACCTTCCGGAAGATTATTAAACAGTTTTTTTGGAAGATCCGGTACATTCTTTTGAGGAATTGAAACAATAATTACTTCCTTATTTTTTATCACATCTTCCACAGTAGCTGCCTCAGCGCCAATTTCTTCAGCAAGCTGTTTTAAAGATGCCGGGCCCCGGGAGTTAGCAATCGAAACCCGGTGCCCCAGCTTAATAAATTTTGAGGCCAGGCAACTTCCAATAGCGCCTGACCCGATAATTCCTATATTCATTACAGTTTTTTAATTATGCTGTAACTCTTCCTTCGGATTGGGCTGGCCTTTACCTGTAGTGATCAGGTCTTTCAAACTACCTTTGATATAGCTGGTCCAGGCGTCAAAGCAAATATCATAACATTCATAGGCCGGAACCAGGCCCCGATGCGTGAAATTGAGTTGTGTTTTTCCATCCTTTTCAGAGATCTCGAACTCAATTTTTGTACCAACCCACTCTGTTTGGTCTTTAGTGAAACTGAAATAGTTGTCAAGTACAAGCCAAACAACTTTTTTGTCGGGTACAACCTCTATTAATTTCATAGTACACTTGTGCAGTTCCCAGCGCTGGTAGGTAAACTCATCGTTCAGCTGCTCTGTACCGCCGTCAATTCTTTCTGACCACCATCCGCGTACGTTATTAACGGCATTGAATACTTCATTCGGGGTTTGATCTACCGAAAAGCTGGTGTTAAAATCTGGAGTTTTCATTTTGTTGATTTTTTTAGTTTGGTAATTTGTTATTTAATAGTGTTTCTAACTTTTTCAGTTTCGTTGTCCAGAACTGGTCAAAGTAGGAGAGCCAGGCCTGCAGTTCTTCAAAACCATCCTTTTTCAGCGTGCAATACCGTTCCCGGCCGATGTCCTGGATAGAAATAAAGCCTGCACTATATAAAATTTTAATATGCTTTGAAACGGCGGGACGGCTCATATCAAAATTGTCGGCCAGGCTGTTGATGGTCAGGCTATCCTCAGAGAGCAGCATCAGCATCTTTCGTCTGCTCGGATCGCCGATCACCTGGAATGTGTCAAGCTGTGGTATTGCCATGTTGTGTAGCGTTTAAAAGTTTGTTGATATTTTCGAGTTTCTCCACCCAACCATGCAGCAGGCCATTGTAAAAGTCCAGGTTTTCTTTTTTCGCGAAGCCGCTGTGTTCTAAGAAAACCTCGGTGCCTTTATCTTTTGCTTCCAGTTTCCATATCACTACAGAATCCAGCGTGATCTCTCCCCCACCCGGACCACTCTTCCACGAATAGGAAAGTTTTTTAAAAGGGACCACTTCTAATACTTTGCAGTAAAAGATGCCATCAAAATTCAGGCTGGGGATCGGGCCTGTCCTGAATTGAAAATCGAAGCCTACGATGGGCTGAAAATCATTTTTCATAATCCATTGCGCCATCAATTCAGATTTCGTCAGGTATTCCCAAACAGTCTCCTGCGGATGAGAGAAGAAAAATTGGTGTTTAATAATTTTTGCCATAATATGTAACTTTGAAGTTACTCAAATGTATAAGTAACTTTTGGGTTACGCAAATTTTTTTGAAAAAAATTTAGATTTATTTCATTTATGATTATTTAGCCATCCTCGCCCTTCAGGATATTGTTGCTTTAATTTACTTATAATCAATCGATTAATACCATATTCTATAAGCGATTATTCCCCATTTAATACTCACTGGATTACTCACTTTTTTGTAGCGAGTTGTTGCATAAAATGATATTTTGAGCACAAAAAATGCCTTCAATCATTTTATTTGCAGGCGTTTAACTTCTTTTATTATTGTTTTTGCGGCCGGGCTCCTACCCGCACAATTCCATCTTATAATATGGAACCCGCGAAGTAGATTTCAAAAGTTGGGCCTGGCGCCAATGTCCATTTGTTAACTTAACGTGAGTTCGATATAAAGGCTGGCAGCATAGTGCTTGATTATCAGCTACTTACATCTATTTAATCTTTAACTAAAGGCAAAGCTCCTGATAATCAGCATGTTCCACTTTGTTCCGGGTATTCCGCTTATAAAAATGGAACGCTTTGCCGGCATGGATCCACAAACTTGCGCTTCGCCTCAACGCTGTTGGAGAAGGGTTTGGGGTGAGGTGACCGTTTGCTTACGTCGAACGTTAACTTAGTTCAGCAGATTTAATATTGCCGGGGATATGTTTATTTTACTTTTCTAATTATTTTAATCACATAATATTATTACAATTATTATAATAGTTTGTAACTTTAAGTTAAATTTTAAAGACTTTGCTTTTACAATTTGCTTATAATCATTCATTGAACATGAAAAACATTAAATGGAAACCTGTATAATAAATTAAAAACTCAACGCCTATGAACCGTTTTAACCTTATCTCATTTTGTATCCTTATTTGCTGTTTGATTATCATTCCCCATGAGAGGCTCTTTGCTCAGGACGCCAATTACTGGCATTCAAGCTTCGGCCCAGGGGGGCTGCTGACCCCTGGGGCCACAATTGTTAATGACAGGGACAGCGGATTGTATTATTACAATCCGGCGCTGATAGCGCTCCATCCCAAGAATTCTGTAAGTATTTCCACCAGCTTATACCAGCTGGGCTCGTACAATATCAGGGACGGCGTGGGCGCGGGGAAAAATTTAAAATCATCCGGCCTGCAGATCATCCCCGTTATGGTATCCGGTACTATTTTCTTTAAAGGCAAAAAGACCATTGCCCTCGGTTATTCATTGGTACATGATCCGGTAAGCAATTATCAGGTTACCCAGCGGCAGGACAAAAAAATGAATGTGCTTGATGATTCTTATAGCCCCGGTGATGAAGATTTTGTTGGGCAATATACTGCCCATAATAATGTAAGCAATACCCTGGCAAGCGGTAGTTTAGGAATGAAACTCAATGATAATTGGGCTATTGGTATTATCGCTGAGGCGCAATTAAGAAGCCAGGATTATTTGGAACAATACAGTTCACGGGCCCTGATCAATAGTACCGATCCGCAAAACCTATTGCCTATGACGAATGTGGAGAGTAGTTATCAGATCAGCTACTGGAACATAGGGCTGCAGTTTAAGTTTGGTACTTCTTACGAAAACGGACCGCATCACCTGGGCTTACTGATCAGCGCACCCCGCGTTAATATAAAAGGGAATGCCACCATTACCAATGATTTGATCATAAATGATCTGCACCCGGTACAAGGCACAGCACTCTTATTAAATGTCCTGGGCAACGGGCGGCAAACCGGATTGCCGGTAGCGTACAAGGACCCGTTCAGTGTCGCACTGGGTTATGGATTGGACCTTGGGCAGGACGAGATCTTTGTAACAGGAGAATATTTCGCCAAAGTAGGGCGATACAATATTGTCAGTCCTCAAAATACGTCCTTCGTTCGGCCCAGTACGGAGGCGAATAACAGTTTGACCAATGAGCTGATGCAATTCAACGAGCAGCGGAAATCTGTTACCAATTTTAGTATTGGCATCAAGCATAAATTAACGCCGGTTCTGGTAGGCTATGCATCATTCAGAACGGACTTTAATTATGATGATAACGGCGTCACTGTTAATAGCGAGTTTAACGGGCATCATCCCAATATTGCCACCTGGAATACCTATCACGGCCAATTTGGGGTCAATGTACGACGCAGGAAAGGGAACCTGCACGCAGGTTTGTTACTGTCTTATGGTGCAACGAACAGCTTTGTACAGCCCCTGAACTTTGATACGCCCAATGAAGATAACCAGTTGCAAGGTAATGTGCATACAACTACAGCTAAATATTTTTCAGCGGGCTTGCTGTTGGGTTATATTTTTAATCTATAAAGAATCTTACTTTTTTGATGCGGGCTGAGGTATAAATACGATCCTGATATTTTTGCAGACTAATGATAGCTGGCATATATCATTCACCTATCCCCCGGCAGAAAAATATTTTCACATTTTAAATAAAATTTTGGCATACCATGATCAAACGACTTTTATGTACCTATTCGCTCTTATTGCCTTTTATTTACTGTATGGCGCAGGGCATTTATTTCACCGCTCCGTTAAAAATTGATCCGGTAGCAGGTAACAATCCAATCAGGATAGCAAGGCAGGATCAAAAAGTCTGCTTTGCCTGGCAAGAAGCAAGTGCCTCCGGAGAGATCCATATCGCCTGGTATGATCTTGCTATCGGGACCATGCAGGCACCTGTTGTAATGAGTGGGGCAATCGGTCGTCCAGTATTTTGTCATGCAGCAAAAAAGCTGTACCTTTTATGGAATGATGAAAAAGGCAATATCCGGTATGCCATAATATCCGGCGGTCAAACCGGAAAGGCTGCTATTTTACCCAATTCCCAATCTTTTAAAATATTATCCGCCTCCGGTACCGATGGCCGGATTCTCTTGTCGGTTGCCAATTCCGACAGGAAAAATGCCAGCATCCTGGTGGTTCACGAAGGTGCGGACAAAGCACTTGTTTTAGACAAAAGCTTTGATATTCCTGATTCCAGGCATATAGAATACTGCTCTGCAATCCCCGAAGGGACAGAAACCCTCAAAGTTTTCTGGAAAGCGCAAAAACATAAAAACCTGCTTTACACCAATTTCAATCTGAATGATCAAGCCATGGGAAAGCCGTCCGGCACCATCATCTCCACAGATGTATTCCAGGTAGCGGACGTTATCCCCTTAAATGATCCTGACAGTCAATTGTTGTTATGGAAACGAAGTGATAAAGAAAATAAATGGTACTATGGCATTATCAATAGGGGGACATTGCATGATGAGCACGCGCAGCTTCCGTATTTAGGCAATACCACCGAAGCCCCCGTGATAGACAGGGATGAAAATGGAAACTTCCATATCGGCGCCAATGAACAAGGCAAACAATTCCTGCTGGGTTCCTTTAGCCTTTATGATCCGGCCCATTGGATAAGCGATTTCCTTTTGCCGCAAAAAAGTAACTACACTTTAAAAGATATTGTTATTCCGGGCTCGCATGATGCCGGAATGTCGGTCCTTAAGGCTGCCGGTGGTAAAGATGCAGGCATTATAAACGAATGCAATACACTTACACAGCTACATGATATCAATGGGCAGCTCCGGTCAGGGATCCGGATGTTTGATCTTAGATTGGATATGTTTCAGGGTGAATTATATACCAAACATGCGCCATCAGACTGTATGGAAGATGCCGTTGCAGGCGGTTATGGTGAAAAACTGTCCGATGCCTTGCAATCGGTCAAACGGTTTCTGAAAGAGAATAACGGGGAATTTGTTATTTTGAGTTTTTGCCATTTCTGCGACAAACATATACCCATTGCACAGCAGGCTGATTCTATCGTGCATTGGCTGGGTAAGGACCTTTTGTTCGAGGGAAATGGAAAGAGCCTAAAGGATCTCACCCTTAACGCATTGTCCGGAAAAGTGTTGGTAACCTTTGAAAATTATACTTTCCCTGAGAAAAACATCCTCCTTAATACCCTGGCCCGCCAAAGTACTGCACCTGTCAATTATAAGAGGGCCTATGCAGCAAGCAACGATCTTGGCAAGCTGCTCACCGCACAGCAATCCTTCTTTATTGCTTTAAAAGATTCTCTATATGACAACGACCTCGTTCGTATCGATTGGCAATTGACTGAAGCCGGGCAGGAGGCTGCTTTCATCTGCAATGATTTTCAGTCGCCAAAATCCAATCCTCTGTTAGATGGGGCCAAGCTATTGTTAAATACGGTAAAAAATAATAAAAGCATCATTGAGCTCGCCCTTACCGGGAACCAGGTATTTACTGACAATGTAAATGCCTGGATAAGCAAGGGTATTATCAATACGCATAATCATCCGAATATATTATATGTGGATGTGTCGGGAAACTGGATAACTGATTACTGTGTATTGTTAAACGCGCAGCCTATTTATAGTAATCAGAAGTGATTAATTACCTGATGAATATAAAAGAAGTAATATTTTTATAGAAATAAAAAGCACTGCAATTTTTTATTTGCAGTGCGTATCATCTGCCGGCACCCCGTTGACAAACAGAAACCTCAGCATCAATAAGGTTTTATGTTGACAGGGGCAACGTTGCTAAATTTTATTGGTGTTCAACCTTGGGTTCTGACTGGCATTTACCTGATAAGTGGAAATTTGATTATTATTGCTTACCTCTACTATCCGGTAGCCTTTATAATCAGTCCCCCAATTGCCTCCAAAATGTGAATCGAAAAAATGAGGCAGTTTATTGGTGTATCTAACGCCATCCAAAGTATGGTCATGCCCGTGAAAAGCGGCTTTTATGTTGGGGTAAGCATGTAATAAGTCCATCGTTTCAGGGCAGTTTAAAAATATATCTTTTTCTTCGGGCATCCACTGGTGAGGCGGGATGTGCAGTATGGCAAAAACAATGCTTTTGCTTTTAAATTTTTCAAACGATGCCTTTAAAAAAGCGTTATCCGGGCAAACATACCCACCCTTAGTGTCGGCAGTATTGGCCAATACGAAGCCAATATCGCCAAACTCAAGGGTATATTTATCTTCATAACCAAAAACACGCTTCCATATTTCAGCATCTGCAAAATCATGGTTGCCGGGAATAGTATAAAAGGGAACGGGCAACTTGTCTAAATAAGTTTCCTTAACCTTAATCAGCAAATCCGGCCGGTTATGTACAAGATCGCCGTTAACGATCACAAAGTCCAGGTGATTTTGTTGATGCTCCCTCGTCAGCCACCCGATTAAGTTTTTATAAAAGGTATTTGAATCGGTATCCGGCTGGGCATAATGGCCATCAGAAACAATGGCAAAGCGTAATTTAGTATCCCCGGTATTTGCCGGAGAGGTAGTATGTCCGTCACCTGCAAAGGCATTAACTGCGGGCAATAAGCTTATCCCGGCCAGCCCGGTTAATCCCGACTTTATAAATTTTCGTCTGTTGCTCATCTTACAATAAATTAATCGTCATCGTCCTTCTTTTTCTTTTCCGGAATAACGAAGGCACTCCGTTTTGGAGCAGGCATTACAGCGTTTTCTCCCTTAACCGATTTCCAGATCACTTCATTCATGTCCTTATCCGGCACTGCATCTTCCTTAGCCAGGTTAAATGAATCCGACCGTTTGCTGCTTTCATTTACCGCTACATTGCGCTGGTCAATATCTATCTGTGCAGGAACAACCTTGTATGGCGTATTATCTGCTTTGTTGGTGAAACACTCATACATAGGTAAAGCGGCAGCATCATACTGGCTCATCGGTGGAAGGCCTAAAATCAACTCCATGGTACGCAACATACCCGATGTGGAGTACATGCTATGGATAATCGCGTTACGTTTTACAAACGGGCCCGCTATAAAGGCCGGGGAACGGTGCGCGTCAACGTGGTCAGGGCCGCTTTGTGCGTCGTCTTCCAGTACAAAAACCACCGATTCCTTCCAGATCGGGCTTTCGGCCAAATGCGCCAAGATCCGGCCAACGGCAAGATCATTGTCTGCAACTGCGGCAATAGGCGAATACTTGCCCTTTTTTTGCCCGCTGGTGTGATCATCACTAATGCGCAGGGTATTAAATTGCGGAACGGCCTTGATAGTTAACAGCGAATCAAAATCATGTTCCCAGGCATCGGCACGTACCTGGTCCTTAATATCCAGGTTAAATCCCGGTGAATGCGGGCCCATGTGCCCCTGCAATGATTTGATGCTGGCTTTATTATAGGAACCAAACTCACCGTAACTCCGGTAAGTAACCCCGGCACGCTTGCAATAATCCCATATATAGCCATCGTCAGGCCCTGAAGCCGCACCTGCATATGCCGGCCCGCGATTGCCATAGTTAGTTGGCCACGTTTTCTCAATCACATCCGTAGCATAAGCTCCCATACTCCAGTTATGACCATCTTCACTCACCTCGGCATCTACATAAAAATTATCAAGCAATACAAACTGGCTGGCAATAGCATGCTGGTTCGGGGTAATATTTTTTCCGAAAATACACAAAGCGCTATCCCCGTTGCCTTGCGGCAGATCGCCTAAAACCTGGTCGTAAGTGCGATTTTCCTTAATAATGTAAAACACATATTTTATCGGTGATTTTTCACCCGCCTTGCGGGGGATCGGGTTGCCGGCCGCGCCTTCAGCCTGTGCAGTACGCTTATCGGTAAATGGGGTATTGGCATAAACCTGTTTGGTGTAACCTTTCAGCTGTTCGGGCTTAGGATCATCGATAAATGATAATGCGCCTTTAAATAAACCGCCGATATACTGGATCATGCTGTTTGCGATAAGCCCAACATGCTCCCCAATGTTGTTATCCTTTAAAAAGGGCTGAGGCCCTAAGGGGTTAGCCATGCTGGTTAAACCCTTTCCATTGGCAACTATTATTTTACTGCCCAGGGTTTTAACATTGGTAGGATACCAGCCTACCGGTATAAAGCCCATGCCTTGACTGTTCCCCGGTTTTGATACATCAAAAACAGCCAGGCAGTTGTTATCAGCATTAGCTATGTACAAGGTTTTTTCATTGGCAGACAGCGCCAGTCCATTGGTGGTTGAACCGGCGAGCCGTGTTGGATAAAGCACTGTTGAAATAGTTTCAATTACCTTGTTTGATTTGGTATTGATAACCGAAACCGTATTGTCATTAGCGTTGGCAACAAATAGTTGTGTCCCTTTTTTATTTAAAAGCAGTTCATTGGGGTGGCTGCCGGTATTTATGATGGTTTCAATATTACCGGCAACTGTGTTGTAGGCCGCAACCTTTGCTATTCCCCATAAGGAAATATACAGCGTTTTTTCGTCCGGCATCAAGCTGCAACTATAAGCCATGCCGGGCAGCTGCACTTTTTTTATGATAGCATGAGTAGCGGGCTCAATAACATAAAGCGAGCTGTCTTCCTTGGTTACCACGTACAGGCGGGTGTTGCTTTTGTTAGTAACCATGCCTGTAGGACACACCTTATTTTTTGGCCACGGATTGTCTATTTTGATGGTATCGGCGTTACCCAATTTGTTATCCTGCAAATGAAAATCAAGCACCCAGTTGTCATAACCACCAGACACATATAAATGCTTTTCATCGCGGCTAAAAGCCAGGCCGTACCATGATTTTCCTAATTGTTTTTCATCAAGCAATTTCTCGTTTCGCGGGTCGATCAATTGAACAGACTGCTTGCTTTGTCCGTTATTGGTGACTGCCAGCAAACGGCCCGTTGAACTCAATTGCAGGTTTAGCGGCAGGTCTCCCAAAGGAAGCTGCCGGCCGGCCGGGCTCAGTTTCCAGCCGTTTGGCAATAAAACCTGTCCGGTTTGCTGAATTTTGCCGGGCAGTTGTGCCTTGGCGCTCAGGCAAAGCAAAAACAAAAGCGCTGTACCCAGCACCTTTGTTTTATGAGCAATTTTATTAATTGATGTCATAAATAGAGATTTATAAAATTAAACTAAATGTAACGGTGGTATATTAAGTAAATACAATTTTTTTGCTAATTTTTGCAATTAAAAAGCATATCCCGGGTTCTGTGTTAAACCAGGATTGATCCCCCGCTCCGATTGCGGGATCGGGAAAAGCAGCCTGTAGGGAGCAATGGTGAAAGCATCTGCAGGCAGGTTACTGTATATAATTTTTGCCCTGGCGCCATAGGCGGTCATAACCGGTATGGCAGTTCCTGTACGCACCAAATCATTCCACCTGTGGTTTTCAAATGCCAGCTCTACCCTTCTTTCATGCAGAATAATTGCCCGCAATGATGTTTGGTTAGTTTCGGTAGTGGCAGGCAATCCGGCACGCGCACGCACCAAATTTAAATTCGCTAAAGCCGGGCCGGTCTTTCCCTGCTCGTTCTGTGCTTCGGCAAGCAACAACAGCGCATCGGCATAACGGTAGATCGGCCAGTTATCATTGGTATTATTGGGCGCTACATGCGGCAGATGTAAATATTTTTTCGGATACGGAACCCCGACTTTACCCGATGCAGGGGTATACCCTACTATGCTTTTATTGGCAGAAATAACTAACAGGTCGCTTGAATTATAAACACCTTCCGCAACACCAATTGATGCGTCAAGGCGCTTGTCGCCCGGCTCGTACGAATTGATCAAATCCTGGGTGGGCGTATTCCAGCCGCCAATCGTTGATGTGTTGGTTGTTGTGCCTGTAACTAAAATAGTGGTAGCCGTACGCGGTAAAAACTGGTAGATAAAATTACTTGGCTGGCTGCCGGCTGCTGTTCCTTCCAGGTACTGGATCTCAAAAATAGATTCGATGCTATTTTTATTTGTTGTTGAAAAGGCATCGGCATAATTGGCATTAAGGCCATATCCCATTGTCGGCAACGTAGTTAACAGCGCTTCAGCTTCCGGATATTTCTTTTGCGTCATATACACTTCGGCCAGCAGCATAGTTGCCGAGCCTTTTGTTGCCTGCCCGCTTTGGGGGAATTTTGCAGGTGGCGCCAGTTCCTTTATAGCATCCTTCGCGTCAGCTGTGATCTGCGCGTAAACCTGGTCGACGGTTGAGCGTGGTAAAAATGCATCATCAGATTTGGTTACTTCTTTCAAATACAAAGGTACTTCGCCAAAAAGCCTCACCAGCTTAAAGTAATTCCAGGCGCGCAAAAATTTGGCCTGCCCGTCAATATCGTTCCTAGCTGCATCACTCAGTGTAGCACCGGGGCCACGCCCTATAACGATGTTTGACCGGGAGATGCCGTTATAACAGTGGAAATATACCGCATTTGCATAGGCGTTAGTGGCATCATCAACCCAGTCTGAAATATTTTCACGCTGTACGTAAGCAGTCCCGCGGTTAGCCGGGTATGGCTGGTAATGAGTGTTATCTGACCGCATTTCGGATGTAAAATAGTCATTAACAGCCAGGTCGCGCAGGGGCACATAGGCGGCTACAACAGCCTGGCGCATTTGCGTTTCGTTCTGGTAAAACGTTTCGGGCGATAGCGAATCCTGCGGATGCAGGTCGATAAAGCTTTTTTTACAGGATATTGCTGTAGAAAGAAGTATGATAGCAATTAAGAAATAGATCTTTTTCATGTTATATTATATTTTGGATAACCTATTTAAGCGTTGTGGAAATACCTATTGAGAATGTTCTTGGTACAGGATACCCTTCTTCATCTACCCCAAGCCCTGAAGTCGCATCCAGGCCAGATAGCCCTACCTCTGGGTTCATTCCGGAATAACCGGTAATGATAAAGGCCTGTTGAATTGAAGTATACAATCGCAAATTTTTAAATGTCGACCTGTCCTTCATTTTAAAGGTATATCCAAGCGTTATATTTTTTACGGTGAGGTATGATCCGTTTTCAAGCCATTGGGTATTTACTTCGCGGCCTATTGCCGTGGTACCTGTTTTGGTGCGGGGATACATTCCTGAACCAGGATCTTCAGGCGATCTCCAATGGTCAAGGGCAGCGGCAAGGGGCACTCTTGAACCATCCATATTGGTTTGATAGGCCCATTTGGCAGCATTTAAAATCTGCCCGCCAACCTGGCCCGACATTGAGATGCTCAAGTCGAAGTTTTTATAAGTGAAACTGTTAGTGAAGCCATAAGTAAAAGCAGGAGTTGGGTCGCCAATGAACGTGCGGTCATTCACATCATCAATTACGCCATCGGGTACGCCATTAGGGCCGGAAATATCTTTTACTTTAATTGTACCAACATCCGATGAGCTACCATATTTGGCTGAGCTTGCCAGGTCGGCTGCATCTTTATATAATCCCTCATAAATAAAACCATAAAACGCGCCCAGCGGATGTCCAACCTGGTTACGGTAATAATCAGAAGTAACTGTGTTATTTCTGCGCAGGTATCCCGGCGA
>JAQBOS010000136.1 GCA_028287925.1 Mucilaginibacter sp.
TAATTATTAGGGTTTCCTTAACTTATTGACTGCTAAACCCCGATTATATGAGGAAAGTTATAACTGTTTTTTCATTGCTCATCGCTTTGATGTTGTTATCGAAATGTAAAAACACGGCACACACGCAAGTATTTTATCTTAATGACGACTTTATAGGAGTACGCGAAGGGAGAACCGTTAAATTTTATGAAACAAAAGATCAAAAAACCTGGAAGTATAGTCAGGGGAAAGATTTTGTTGGGCAAGATGATATTGACGATGTGTTTTATTTTGCCGGTAGCTACATAGGGGTTCGGCAAGGCAAAACAGTAAAATTTTATCAAACCAATAAAAAAGGAGAATGGAACTATAGCGCCGGTAAAGATTTTATTAGCCCTGATCGTGTTGATGGTATTTTTTCTTTTAACGGCAACGCAATAGGGGTAAGGCAGGGCAGAACCATAAAATTTTATGAAACCAATATACAGGGAACATGGGCTCCCGGCAACAGGCTTAAAGACTTTACCGGAGATTACGACATTGATGGTGCATTTTATCTAAGCGGGAGCTTTATGGGCATCCGGAAGGGTAGAACGGTGAAATTTTATTATTTAACGGGAGAGGGAACCTGGGCTAAGCGGTTGGGCATTGATTTTACCAGCAACAACAATGTAGATGATTTATTTTACCTCAATACTGGCTCTATGGGCGTTTTGCAAGGCAGAACTATAAAATTTTATACAATAAACGGGCAAGGAACCTGGGCGCATAAAGAAGGTATTGATTTTAGTTTTTAGAAGGAGATTAGGTTTAAGGAACACCAATAAAACAGCAGCCTTAAGCATGACTTCCGGGTATGTTTTTAATTAAATATCATGCGGTATAAAAAAATAAACATTGTTGCGGCAATAGGTGCAATAATGTTTTCTGTTGTTTATTTACAATGTAAAAGCAGTAAACCTGCTGATCCCCGCGGTGATCTTTATGCAGGGGCGGCAGCATGCGCAAAATGCCATAGCAATATTTATAACACATACCTGCATACAGCCCACTATATTGCAACGGTGCCGGCTACGGTTAATACCATACATGGCAGTTTTACTAAAAATTTCAATGTATTTAACTTTAGTCCATCGCAAAAAATTATAATGGAAAAGCGGGACAGCGGCTTGTTTCAAACCTATTATTTAAATGGAAAAGTTGCAGAAAGCCGCCGCTTTGATATTGTTTTAGGTGGCGTAAAGGGCGAAAGTTACTTGTACTGGAAAGGGAACGAACTCTACCAGCTACCCGTATCGTATTATGCAAAACAAAAGCAATGGCTAATGAGTCCCGGCTATATGCCAGGCCAGGTTTACTTTAACCGCCCGATAGCTTCCCGTTGCATGGAGTGTCATTCCGGGTATATTGCAGGCCAGCCCGGTGAAGCACAGCGTTTAACCGCTGCCGAACAATTTGATAAAAGTTCATTGGTAATGAGTGTTGACTGCGAACGCTGCCATGGCCCGGGCGCACAACATGCAGCGTTTCAAACTAACAACCCGGGAGTAAAAACAGCAAAATTTATAATCAGCTTTAGTTCGTTACCACGTGCACGCAGGCTGGATTTGTGCGGTGTATGCCACTCGGGCAACAAAAGCCCGATGCTGAAACCAACCTTTGGCTTTAAACCCGGCGACACCCTTGCTAATTTTAAACTGCCAGATTTTGCGCACGCTATTGATACCGGCCACCTGGACGTACACGGCAACCAGGTACAGTTACTGCAAAGCAGCAAGTGTTTTATCAATAGTAAAATGGATTGCGCAACCTGCCACAATACGCATCAAAACCAACGTGGAAACACCTCTTTTTATACCCAAAAGTGCCTTGGCTGCCATAGTGCGGCTAACCATAATTTTTGTAAAATGGCAAATACATTAAATGCACAGTTCATCAAATCAAACTGTATCCAATGCCATATGCCTGCCTTACCCTCCGGTGTAATTATAGCGCCAACTATAGCTAAAGGGACATCTGCAGATATATTGGTTCATACACACCACATTGCCATTTATCCGCAGCAAGTAAAAAAGGTATTGGCTTTTATTAATAAATAAAAATGTAAGATCAGAATGAATAAACAGATCCAGATACTTTTCTTTTTTTGCGTGGTTTGCCTTTTTTCGTGTAAAAAGCCAACATTATTCCAGCAGATCCCTTCGTCGCATTCAGGCATTACTTTTAATAATAACATAGCCGAAAGCGACTCAATAAACCCATTGGACGTAGTAAATATTTATAACGGGGGAGGTGTTGGCATTGGCGATTTTAATAATGACGGATTGCAGGATATCTATTTTACCGGGAGCAGGGTATCTAACCGACTGTATATAAATAAGGGTGATTTTAAATTTGAAGATGTTACTGAAAAAGCAGGTGTTGCCGGCATGGGCAGATGGGGCAGGGGCGTTTCCATTATCGATATAAATAATGATGGTTTAATGGATATTTACGTCTGTAATACCATTTACAAAGATTCGGCACGCCGGGTTAATCTTTTATACATAAACCAGGGGCCTGATAAAGAGGGTATTCCTCATTTTAAGGAAATGGCAAAAGAATATGGACTTGATATAAATGTACAGTCGACCATGGCTGCTTTTTTTGATTATGACAATGATGGAAACCTTGACATGTACCTTACCGTTAACGAAGCAAATGAACATTACTACCCAAATGTGTTTGGATCAAAGGATAAAGGCACTGTTGCAAGTATGGGGAGACTGTATCATAATGATTGGGACCCGCGGTTAAAACACCCTGTTTTTCATGATGTTTCGGTAAACGCCGGTATTAAGTTCCCGGGTTTCGGGCATGCGGCAACTATTGTTGATATTAATAGAGATGGCTGGAAGGACATTTATGTAAGCAATGATTTTATAGGGTCGAATTTACTCTATATAAATAACCACGACGGAACTTTTAGCGAACGGTCAAAAGAGTATTTTAAGCATACTTCGCTTAACGCAATGGGACAGGATATTGTTGATATTAATAATGACGGCCTTGCCGACGTTGTTGAGCTTGATATGAACCCGGAGGATAATTATAGAAAAAAAATGATAATGGCAGCCAACAGCTACCAGGCCATACAGAGTTTCGATCTGTTCGGTTACCAGTATCAATATGTAAGGAACACGCTGCAGCTTAACCAGGGCCCCAGGCTTTTACAAAACGATACCATCGGCAGCCCGGCTTTCAGCGAAATTGGATTTATGAGCGGCACTTCGCAAACAGATTGGAGCTGGACCCCTGTGGTAACCGATTTTAATAATGACGGATACAGGGATATTATTATTACGAATGGTTTTCCAAAAGACATAACGGACCGTGATTTTATGACTTACCGCCAGAACGCTTATGCTGTAGGGTCAAAAAAGCAGGTACTTGACCAGATCCCTTCTGCAAAGATCCATAACTATGCTTACCGTAACAAGGGTGATCTTACTTTTGAAGATGCGACTAAAAACTGGGGCTTAAATGTTCCCACGTTTTCAAATGGGGCCGTATATGCCGATTTGGATAACGATGGCACCATGGATCTGATCATCAATAATATTAACGATGAGGCGCTGATCTATAAAAACACTTCGCGCGGGAAGGACACCATAAACACTAATTACATTCAAATAAAGTTTAAAGGGGGTAGCCATAATTTAAATGGCTTAGGCGCCTGGGCCGATATTTATTATGACCACAATAAGCACCAGGTTGCTGAAAATAATCCTTACAGAGGCTATCTGTCGACCAACCAAAACATTGCCCACTTTGGCATGGGTAAAACCCGCCTGCTTGATTCTGTAGTTATAAGGTGGCCAAATGGTAAAAAGCAGGTATTACAGCAGGTTAAAACCAACCGGGTAATTACAGTTAACATTGCCAGCGCAAAAGAACCTTACCTATGGGAAGCTCCTAAAATTGCGGATAAGGCTTTATTTACTGAAGTAACCAAAGCAAGAAATATTAACTACATCCATAAGGAGAAGGATTTTGTCGATTTTAATATTCAAAAATTACTGCCGCACAAACTTTCGGACTATAGCCCGGCGCTGGCCGTTGGCGATGTGGATGGCAATGGATTAGATGATATTGTAATTGGTGGTAATTCATTTTTTCCGGCACAAGTATTTCTGCAGCAGCAAAACGGAGCGTTTATTCAGCACGGCATCACCCCGATCCAAAATATGTTTTCGAATACGAAAGACGAAGGTTTGCTTTTATTTGATGCCAATGGCGATGGTAAGTTAGACCTTTATATTACAAGGGGTGGCTATCAGAATACGCCGGGCGATACCACTTACCAGGATAAGCTGTACATAAACGATGGGAAAGGTAATTTTAAGTTAGCCGAAAACGCATTGCCGGTAAATAATACAAGTAAACTATGCGTAAGGGCTTTTGATTATAATAAAGATGGCAGGCTTGACCTTTTTATATCTGGCAGGGTTGATCCCTGGAATTACCCTAGATCTGTATCAAGCTGCATTTTACGTAACGACAGTAAAAACGGCGTAGTGAAATTTACCGATGCAACCAACCAGGTAGCGCCCGCCTTGAAAAATATAGGTATGGTGTGCGATGCTCTTTTTACAGATTATGATAACGATGGCTGGCCTGACATGGTACTGGCAGGCGAATGGATGCCTGTAACATTCCTGAAAAATGATCACGGAGTGTTTAAAAACGCAACTCAAACTACGGGAATAGCCAATAAAACAGGCTGGTGGAATAGTATTGTAGCCGGTGATTTCAGGCATACAGGCCGGATGGATTATATTGTGGGCAACGTTGGTTTAAATACTTTATACAAAGCCAGTGAGCAATATCCTGTTTACATAACCGCTAAAGATTTTGATAAGAACGGGAGCTTCAACGCCTTTACCTCCATCTTTTTGCCCGATGTAAACGGAGTAAAAAAAGAATTCCCTGCGGTAGGCCGGGAAGATATATTAAAGGAAATGATCAGCATAAAAAAGAGGTACACCAACTATAGATCATACGCCGTTGCCACAATGGATGAAGTGATAACTCCCGAAATGCGAAAAGGGGCATTGAGATTAAAATCAAATACTTCAGCTTCCTGCTTTTTACGGAATGACGGGAATGGCAGGTTCACCATGATCCCATTACCAAACCAGGCGCAGGTATCGGCCATAAACGGAATGGTGGTTGATGATTTTGATGGCGATGGCAACCTTGATGTAATGATAAATGGCAACGACTTTGGTACCGAGGTTGGTGTTGGGCGTTACGATGCCTTAAACGGCTTAATGCTTAAAGGCGATGGCAAAGGAAACTTTAGTCCTCAAAGCATCCTTCAAAGCGGCATTTATATCCCCGGCGATGGTAAAGCGCTGGTAAAACTGCAAAACAGCAAGGGTGGCTACATGCTGGCCGCAAGCCAAAATAGTGGCGCTTTAAAAGTATTCGAGCTGAAAGGAAAAACAAATAATATAAAACTGCAGCCAGGTGATGAAAGCGCCATTATCACTTACAACAACGGGAAAAAACAAAAACAGGAATTTTATTACGGATCATCATTTCTGTCGCAATCCGGAAGGTTTTTAACTGTAAATACAGCGGTGAAGGCCGTTCAAATAACAAATAATAAAGGGCAAAGCAGGAGCATATCTATTGCGCACTAAATAAGATCTGCCTTATCACCTGGCAACATTTGATAGGGTACTTGTTGGTAACCTGGCGCTCCGGTTGAGACCCGGAGCGCTTTTTTATTTGTGTAATACTAATTTAACGCGAGCTCGACATAAAGGTTGGCAGCATAGCGCTTTATTATCAGCCACTTACATTTATTCAGTAATTGGAACAAAGTGAAACATTCTGATAATGAGCATGTTTCACTTTGTTCCGGGTGTTCCGCGTGTAAAAATGGAACGCTTTGCCGGCGTGGATCCACAAACTTGCGCGTCGCCTCAACGCTGTTGGAGAAGGGGTTTGGGCTGAGGTTACTGTTTGCTTATGTCGAACTCACATTAATTTAAAGAGTTGATTATGCTTTTTTTACTTTATAGAACTTGTAGCCAAAAAAGAAAATAACCAGGTAACAAATTATAGGTAAGTAATAGGCTTTAGCTACATCATGATTAGCTATTTGCCCCATAAGAAACGGAAAAAATGCACCGCCAACAACCCCCATTGATATAAATGAAGAGGCTTGTTGTGTATGACTGCCAAGGTTTTTGATTCCTAAACTGAAAATAGTAGGAAACATAATGCTGAAAAAGAAGTTGATCATGAGCAGGGCGATGTACGATGGCCAGCCTAAGCTTTGTGCTACTATTAAACACATTAAAATACTGCCGCATGCAAATGCTGCCAGCAATTTATTTGGCGCGATATACGTCATTAACGAAGTGCCTACTATACGGCCCAAGGCCATCATCCCCATAAAAACAATCATAAAATACCCGGCCTTTTCATTGCTGAAATGCATAATGTCCACACCATAGTTAATGAAATACGCCCAGGTGCCCCCCTGTGCCGCCACATTAAAAAACTGCGCTGCTACCGCCCATACAAAATGTGAATGCTGGTATAGTTTTTTTGACGGCGCCACATCTACATTAACAGCATCCAAATCTGTTACAGAGGCTTCTGTATGCGGGTCTGTTAAAGCGGGGATTTTTAAAAACATAAAGGCAACCGCTATGAGGATAATTACGCAGCCGATGGCTACATATAGCGTTTTTACGGAGGTAAGGTCGGTTGAGCGCACTGTATCGGAACTCAGCAGGAAATAGGATCCAATAGCGGGGCCAATCATGGTACCTACGGCATTAAAGGTTTGTGCGAAATTTACCCGCTGGTCGCTCCGGCGCTGATCGCCTAATGCGGCGGCAAAGGGATGCGCCACAGTTTCTAATGTAGCCATGCCACAACCCATAATAAACAAGGCTATCCTGAAAAAAGTGAATGAGGCCGCGTTGGCAGCAGGTACAAACAAGAATAAACCCGAGGCAAATAAAATCAACCCCAGAATTACACCTGGTTTATAACCAAACTTCTTTAAGAAATAACCCGCAGGGATACTCATAATAAAATAAGCCCCGAAAACGGAGAACTGGATTAAGCCTGATTGAGACTTGGAGAGATTGAGTACATTTTGAAAATGCTTATTCAGCACATCGCTCATGGAAAGCAGCAATCCCCACATTAAAAACAAGGAGGTTACAAAAATAAAAGTTATTATAAACCGCTTCTCGGTAAAGGCTGCTTTTTGCATGATAGTTTTTGTATTGGGATGGTGAATGTAAGCGAAATATTATTCAAATGCAGATTTGAATTAAGTTTTCTTTCAAATTATCAGGGCCGGGAAAGATTATTTACCTTTGCATCGAATGAAATACCTGGCTCTCCTATTCAGTATCTATTTTGTACTCCTGGCTTTATTGCCTTGCCAGGACAGGAATGAGATTGCCGCTCATGTAAAAATCCATGCTTCTGTTCAAAAAAGCCATCCGGATAATGACCAATGCGGACAGGAAACTTGTCCGCCTTTTTGCACTTGTACCTGCTGCTCTACAGCCCGGCAATTAACAGCAAAACCCGCTTCTACCATCTATACGCAAACCATTGCACGTTCATATGCTGAACACGCCGTTGCCGCTATCCGGGAACAAAGCGTCGCCATCTGGCAGCCCCCTCAAATAAGTTAATACGACAAATTTCATTAATCAATTGCCTGCAATATCACATTGCATGGCTTATCTGGATTCGTATTAATTTTTACCATTTATGTTTGATAAGATCATCTCGTTCTCTATCAGGAACAAGGTAACTATCGGGATCATGACGCTGGTGCTGGTGCTTGCAGGAGTTTATTCTGTTTATCACCTGCCGGTTGACGCACAGCCTGATATTACCAATAACCAGGTACAGATCATAACACAAGCGCCCAGCCTGGGGGCACAGGAAGTGGAGCAGTTTATAACCGCTCCCATAGAACTATCCATGGCCAATATTGCCGGGATCATTGAAAAACGCTCCATATCACGCTCTGGGATCTCAGTTATTACCATTGTATTTAAGGACGATGTGGATATTTACTGGGCACGTGCCCAGGTTAACGCACAACTAAAGGAAGCTGAAAACAGTATCCCCACAGGCTTTGGCGAACCGGTACTGGCGCCAATCACCACCGGCTTAGGCGAAATTTACCAGTACGTGATCCATGCTAAAAAAGGATATGAAAATAAATATACCGCAACCGAATTGCGCACCATCCAGGATTGGCTGGTGCGAACCCAGTTAGCCGGAACAGTTGGTGTGGCCGAAGTAAGCGGCTGGGGCGGCTATGTTAAACAGTATGAGATTGCGCT
>JAQBOS010000139.1 GCA_028287925.1 Mucilaginibacter sp.
TTCAATCGTGTTTTTAGCCTCCTTCTGGATCTTCCAGACTTCAATATTATCCCGTATCAGGCTGTTAAGCTCGGTTTTGGTAGTGATAAACTCAGTGGAATTTTCATTACGGGCAGATTCGAGTAGATCATCAATTATAGTGCGAGCCCTTATGCATGATGCCTTCATCAGGTTCAGCGTGTCTTGTGTATCCGCATCAATATCTTCCATTTCCATCATCATGGCTAATGTTTCAACAGCGGCTATAGGATTACGTAAATCGTGTGCCACTGTACCCAGTAACTGGCTTTTAAATTCGCTTCCCCGTTCAATCTCCAGGTTTTTTTCCCTGATCTCATTCACCTGCATCCAGTAATTGGCTTTGTAAGAGAAAAAGTAGCGTGATATCAAATAAAATCCCCCTAACAAAATAATAGAAACCATCTGGTTATAGATCATTTCGGTAGGGTCGGTATGACTATGGATCAGTAAAGAGGTAAACAATAATTCAACTGCAATGATGAGTATAATGGTTTCGTAATATTCAAATACGCACAGAATACTGATAACCGTTAATGATATTAAGTAAAGTGTAAGTGCATTTCGGGGATTTGCAGTAGCAATAAAGCTGCTAAACATCCCGCAGAGAATAATATACAGTGAAAACGAGAAAACAAACAACGACATTATGGCAGTGGTTTTTTTGTTTTTCCTTAATTCATCGATCAAAAAATTGCTGATAATATAAAATATCAGCGCCGATGCCATAAAAACCCAATTGGTTATATCGAACTCGGGAAAATTCTCAGCCCGCGTAAGGCTTAGTGGAAAAATAAAATATAGCGCCCTGATCACTACATTTAACACTAAAAAAATAACACTCCCTACACGTACAGAAGCCAGGTTTTGGCTTGTATAGTAATCGCGATAGGCGTTTTTATATCTTCCCGGTAAATTTTTAAAAAGATGTTTATCCAAAACAGTGTGATTATTAGGGCCTAGCAAAATTATAATTTTTTACTTAAGAATGTATCAATAAATATCAGATTACCGGGCAATGACAAAGTAACGGATGATTTTATTTTTAGGCGACAATTTAGCAGTTTGGGGAATATGGCAGGCGATTTGATGGCCTTGAGCTGATTAGGTTGAATGGGTTGATTGAGTTGAATAAGTTATGAAAATACATAATTCAATAGTCCTTTTCAATCCATTGAAAACAACAAATTAAAACATTACCATGAATTTTAACAATTTTACAATAAAAGCGCAGGAAGCCGTTCAAAAGGCTTCGGAAATTGCGGTAGGCAACCAGCAGCAGGCTATTGAAACTGCGCACCTGCTTAAAGGTTTATTGCTGGTTGATGAAAACGTAATATCATACCTGTTAAAGAAATTAAACGTTAACCTTAACCGCTTAAATGCAACTTTAGATGAGCAGATAAGCTCATTCCCAAAGGTTAGCGGAAGCAACGCTTATCTGTCATCGGGTTCAAATTCAGCTTTGCAAAAGGCAACGGCTTACCTTAAAGAATTTAAGGATGAGTTTGTATCTGTTGAGCATATTTTACTGGGGATCTTATCAGTAAATGATAAAACCAGTACCGCTTTAAAGGATTATGGTGTAAATGAGAAAGACCTTAAAAAGGCTATTGTTGCCTTACGCGGCGATAACAAGGTAACCGATCAGAATGCGGAAGCTACCTATAATGCGCTGAACAAATATGCCCGTAATTTAAATGAGTATGCTGAATCGGGCAAATTGGACCCGGTTATTGGCCGTGACGAAGAGATCAGGCGGGTGATCCAGATCCTTTCGCGCCGTACAAAAAACAACCCGATATTAGTTGGTGAACCAGGGGTTGGTAAAACCGCTATTGCCGAAGGCATAGCCTTCCGCATAATTAAGGGTGATGTGCCTGAAAGCCTGAAAACAAAAACCGTATACTCGCTTGATATGGGCGCGCTGATCGCGGGAGCCAAGTACAAAGGGGAATTTGAAGAACGCTTAAAGGCGGTTATAAAAGAAGTAACACAAGCCGATGGCGAGATCATTATGTTTATTGATGAGATCCACACATTGGTTGGCGCAGGCGGCGGCGAGGGGGCGATGGATGCTGCCAATATATTAAAGCCGGCTCTTGCACGTGGAGAGCTAAGAGCCATTGGTGCAACCACTTTAAACGAATACCAGAAGTTTTTTGAAAAGGATAAAGCCCTGGAGCGTCGTTTCCAGATGGTATTGGTTGACGAACCGGATACTGCCGATGCCATTTCTATTTTACGCGGGCTGAAGGAACGCTACGAAACCCACCACAAGGTGCGGATTAAAGACGAAGCAATTATTGCCGCTGTTGAAATGTCACAGCGTTATATATCGGATAGGTTCTTGCCGGATAAAGCGATTGACCTGATGGATGAAGCTGCTTCTAAATTACGTTTAGAAATGGATTCCGTACCCGAAGTGGTTGATGAGCTTGACCGGCGCATTATGCAGCTGGAAATTGAGCGCGAAGCCATTAAACGTGAGCGTGATGATAAGAAAGTAAAAGAGCTGAGCGAGGAAATTGCCAACCTGTCTGCTGAACGTGATTCGTTACGCGCCAAATGGCAGGGTGAAAAAGACCTGGTAGACGGCATTAACCAAAAGGTTGAGCAGATAGAAAACTATAAACTGGAAGCTGAACAGGCCGAGCGCGCGGGCGATTACGGAAAAGTTGCCGAGTTGCGCTATGGCACAATAGTAAAGACCCAACAGGAAGTCGAAGATCTGAAAAAGGTATTGCTTGAGAACCAGAGCGACAGCCGCATGCTGAAAGAAGAAGTTACTGCGGATGATATAGCCGGCGTAGTTTCAAGGTGGACAGGGATCCCGGTTTCAAAGATGATCCAGAGCGAACGTGAAAAGCTTTTGCATTTGGAAGAAGAACTGCACAAGCGTGTAGCAGGGCAGGAGGAAGCTATTGAAGCAATAAGCGATGCCATTCGCCGCAGCAGGGCCGGGTTACAGGATAAAAGGAAGCCAATTGGTTCGTTCATATTCCTTGGTACTACAGGCGTTGGTAAAACTGAGCTTGCCAAAGCATTGGCAGAATACCTGTTTAATGACGAAGGCGCATTGGTGCGGATCGATATGAGCGAATACCAGGAACGCCACGCGGTTTCAAGACTGATAGGTGCGCCTCCGGGTTATGTCGGCTATGATGAAGGCGGACAATTAACCGAAGCCGTTCGCCGCAAACCATATAGCGTAATATTGCTGGACGAGATTGAAAAAGCCCATCCGGATGTGTTTAATATATTATTACAGGTTTTGGATGATGGCCGCTTAACTGATAACAAGGGAAGGGTGGTGAACTTTAAAAACACCATCATCATCATGACCTCCAACATCGGCTCAAACCTGATAATGGATAATTTCCAGGAGCTGGAAGATGATAACAGGGACGAAGTGGTAGCAAAAACAAAGAACCAGTTGTTTGACCTGTTAAGGAAAACCATTCGTCCGGAGTTTTTAAACAGGATAGACGAGATCATTATGTTCACACCGCTTACCCGGGATGAAATAACTGATATTGTGAAGCTACAGTTTAAACAGCTACAACAAACCCTTGCCGAAATTGGGATCACCATGGAAGCATCGGAAGAGGCGCTGGACTGGCTGGCACAGTTGGGTTACGATCCACAATTTGGAGCAAGGCCATTGAAACGTGTGATCCAGAAAAAGATCCTGAACGAGCTTTCAAAACAGATCCTTGCCGGAAAGGTGGACAAAGACAGCAAAATAAAG
>JAQBOS010000140.1 GCA_028287925.1 Mucilaginibacter sp.
TCAGTTACTTTCCCTGCCTGGAACTTTGCTAACTCGTTCGGGAACAATCCTAAACGCTTAAGCCAAACCGTAGTTGGGTCGCCCGTAGCTCCGTTCAAAAATTGTTGAACTGTTACACATGCAGGCAAGATATACGTGTTGCTGTAATAGTAATAGGGATTAGAGGTATTTGAGCTCCTTGCCCCATCGGCACGCCAGTTAAGGAAAGCAGTGCCCTGGTAATAAGCCTGGTTTTCTAAAAGCTGGGCAACACCAAAATTGGCATTCAGCACAATTTGCGGCGCGCCTTTTTTACCCTTTTTTGTGGTAATGGCAACCACACCACCGGCAGACTGTGCTCCGTATACGGCAAGGGCGCTCGGATCGCGCAGCACATCCATCCTGTCAACATCATTAGGGTTGATATCAGCCAGCTGACCGGGATAGATAACCCCGTCCAAAACAATCACGGGCTGGTAACTGCCAGACAAGGACGCCCGGCCGCGGATCTGGAGATCGCCAACACCACCGCCTTTGGCAGATGTATTTAAACTAACCACAATGCCTGGGATACTTCCCTTTAAAATGTCGGTTATACTGGTTGGGTTATCGTTTTCAAACTTATCAGCTTTTACGCTGGTAATAGCGCCGGTAACATCTTTAACGGCGCGTGTACCGTAACCTATAACTACAACTTCTTCCAGTTGCTTGTTTGCATCTGCCAGGGTAATATCAATTATTGCACGGTTATTTACCCGCTGCTCCTGTGTTGTATAGCCTACAAAGCTAAAAACCAGGGTTCCGTTACTGGCTGCGGTAATTGCGTAATTACCCCGGGTGTCGGTTACCGTTACCGCTCCTGTTGATTTATTTTTTACAGTTACGCCAGGCATGGTTACCCCCTGGCTGTCTTTAACAACTCCTTTTACTGAAATATCCTGTGCAAAAGATATCGTAAGCGTGGTTATTAGAAAAGCAAAAATTAGCGTAATTTTTTTCTTCATAATTCAATTATCGTTTAATTAGTTAAGCAGCCAAGCTGCCGAAATTTGCAAATAGCAAACCTGGTTTGCTCAATGCCTGCGCAGATCTACTGCTGCGATCAAAGCGGTTACCTCATTGTCAAATCTTTTAGTTAAAGTGGTTTTGAATAATAATTGTCCTGTAAATTTAATGTGGAATAAATGACAATTGCAAATGGTTTATTCTTATAAATAACTGAAAATAAGCTACTTAAGTTGGTTTTGATACGTTTTGATCGCGAGAGCTAAACAAGCTAAATAGCTGTTCTAACGGGATTTAGGCTAACATACATCTTATCCGTTTTTCCAGCTGATACGCTTGTTGAACAATAAAAAAAGATGAAAAAAAAATGAAAAAAATTTCATGAAAACTGATGACCAGGAGGCGAATGGAAGCAGGGGCGGTGCTTAACAAGAAATGCTGTGGATTTGTGAAGAATTCCCGAATAAGCTAACAGAATCCTGGGCACTATTGAGATCCCTTATATGCCGGTTAAAAGGTGTAAATAGGGCCGGATTCTTGTTTGTTAATGGAGATAAAACGTGCTACAAATGGAGTTTTTATGATAATATTTGCCTAGGGAAATCACGAAAATTGCCCGGGTAAACGGTGTAAGCAACGGCCGTTTTCACCTGTTAAAAGATGCTGATATAGTGCTCACATCACTAAGGTGCTCCACCCTTGCTGGTGGCTTTTTTTCCTGGATCTTCTCTTGTCCTGCATCACTTTCCTAATACGGATGGCATAAGCCCAGCAAGTGCTTTGCCTGATATTTAATTTTTCGGAAAGCTGGTGAGAGGATATGGTACCATTGGTACTGTAAATGAGGTATGTTAAATAGAAAGCTTTATTTATAGGGATGCGGTTATTTTGAAAAATAGTATTGTGCAGGGCCGACTCTTCATAACTGCATTTTGTACACCTGCGGCTGTGTGGAAGCCGCCCGGCACAATAAGTGCTATTTTCACACCGGGTACATGTAAAGCCATCCTTCCATTTTAGGGCAGATAAAAACCTGAAACAGGTTTCCTGGTCGGGGTATTTTGCACTAAACTCTTCAAAGTTTAATTCTGTTGATAAAGCTCTCGACTCTGTAACTTTCTCAATATTTGTTTTTAGCTGCACATTATCTTTCTCAAGCAATACGTTCATCCTTGAAATCTCGCCTGCCTGTTGTTCCAGCTGTTGGTTTACGATCAATAAGATTCTGTTTTGTTTTGCTATGATCTCTTTTTGATCCTGTACCTCGTCTGATTTCTCAACCAACTCCCGGGTCCTTACATTTACCTGTTGCTCAAGCTCCCGGTTGATAGAATCTTTAAGGCTGCTGTTAAGCTCCATTTGATAAATGGTTTGTTCATGGGCGGCATCCTTTTCTTTTCTTAAGATCCGCACCTGGTCGCCAATAGCAAACGATAGTAAAATCATTTCAATAACAAAACAAAGGCTAAGGCTATAATAACTAACAGGGGCAGGCAGGAAATAGGTATACCCCAGGGCACTAAGCGCTTTTACCGTAAACCCAAGAAACAGAATGGAATAAGCAAGGACGAAAAACCTTGCTGATTTAAATCCGTTTTTATAGATATACACTCCGGCAACAAACGCTATGGATAAAGGGATGATATCTACAAACTTATAAGCAAACAGCGATTTATTAAAAACCAGGCAATATAAAAAGTAAACGGTCCGTACCGCAATTACATAATTGATAAGCCTGTAAAACCGTGGTGCTCTTTGTTTAACCTGCAGCAGTTCCTTACTGAATATTAAGGCAAAAATACTTGTAAGATAAAGTGCAATACCATTACCATAATGATTGAACATAGGGAAACTGGGCCATAAATATTGAAACGCTATACCATCGGCACTCATTTCATAAAGGCCAATACTTAAAATGTAGAATACGTAGTATAAGTATTGTTTCTTTTTAACAGCAAGAAACATCAACAGGTTATGGAAGCAAAAAATCAGGATCATTCCATAAAACAGGCCAAAGGTTAGGTACTCATTCAGAGCGTAATGAACAAAGTAGTCCATTGTGCGGTATACAATAATTACGTTAACCACGTTATGCGACTTTACCTTAAAATAATAAGTATAATCTCCTTTTCGGGTGTCTTTTATTAAAAATTCAAAGTTTTTGTGATGATAAAGCCTGCTGCTAAAATCAAGATTAGCACCTGATACACTTTCAATATAATTCCCGCCGGGCTCCGGCAGATAAGCCTTTACCTCGTCAGTTGTTTGATCAAAGAGCTCTATAATGCTATTGTTAATGCTCATGGACTCGGTAAAACGAACATTAACACGAAACCAATAAGTATATTCATGGTTTTTGTTCCGGGGGTAATAAGTCTGATTTTTTTGGAACGTGGAACTGATCTTTTTGATGTCCGAAAAAGTTAAGCGGTTGGTGCTGTCTTCCAGGTACTCTATCTCATTCAGCGTAAATTTGTGTTGCGGAACACTTTTATCGATCTTCAGTATAGGCTGTGCGTGCAAGGAAAATACGGCAAAGCACAAATAATATATAAACAATAATAACTTCTTCAATTCAGGTAGTGGTTAATTCAAATTTTCATGCTGTTTATGGTACCGGTTTTTAGTAATAAAGCCATCTCAAAAACACAATAATATCGTTTCCAATCTTATTTGAAAGGCGATTGGTTAAGCAAATAAAATATTTACTGAGAACTGGTTTATACCTATCAAATATAACCAATTGCGAATTATCTATCCTCATTTTTTAATGGATTTTTAATCCCTGACCCCAACTGGCGGCAAATATTACAGTGCAAATTAAAACAGGCTTGATTTCTTTAAAGTAAAATGTGTGGCAAGCGTATCAAAAGAAAAAAATTAAAAAAAAATTAAAAACGATTCCACTTCGCAAATACTTTTCTACCGCTATATCACCTTGCGCACTAAGCGTATCAGTCGCTTTATATGTTGTTAATAATCAATAACTTACAGTATATTTACTCTATAGTTTTTTGTATTTAGTGAACTTATTGCTGATTTGTAAGACCGCCCCCTCCTTTTTAAAGGTAATTCAACAGGATTAAAAAAAAGCGGCGAATCCGGGCATAATAGTATCACGTACGAAAAACAATTATTAACCAAAAATTAACCACTATTAATTATGAGAAAGCAAAGGTTTAATTATCTTATCAGTGCAGTTACCGCTGTATTTTTAATTTCGGTATTTCTGATAAACTGTACAAAAAAAGAGGCTGCAGACCAGCCTGCTCCGGGTAGTGAAAAAACATCACCAAAACTAAAAACTGATGCAACCGGCTTTGTACATCCCGGCATCCTGAACACCCAGGCAAGCCTGGATTTTATTGCCGGCGAAGCTAACAACACTTCAACCCAACGCTATACCGATTACACAAACACGGTACTTGTTTATTGTAACAGCCATTCGCCAAGCGGCGGATACAAAAGCAATGTGGTTGTTGCAGGGGGCGTTACCACTCCCGACGAAATAAATTTTAAAGGCGATGCCTTGCTAGCTTATGCACTGGCGCTACGCTGGGCCAAAACAGGGACCACTTCATACGCTACTACGGTTAAACAAATTTTGGACGGCTGGGCAAATGCGTTCAGAACCATGAGCGTTAGCAGCGGTAATGCCGCCCAGGCTACCCTCGAAGCATCATGGGCAGCGCCAACATTTACCGCAGCAGCCGAAATTATTAAATTTTATATCCCCGCCAGCGGGCAGGGCGCCGGCTGGACAACTGCAGAGAACACCCAGTTTACCACCTTTTTAAACCGGCTAAAAGACCAGTATATTAATCATGTTGCCGATCAGCATTATAACAATAACTGGGATGTATCAGCGGGTTATGCAAAAATGGCTATCGGTATTTTTGAAGACAGCCAGACTGTTTACCAAAATGGTTTAACCATTATCAAAAATATGCTCCCGCTTGTAATTGCATCAGATGGCTCAATGGACAATGAGATCTGTGGCAGTCATAATGATTGTACACATTTTCAATATTCTCTTACCGGTTTTACCTATGCTGCAAATATTGCAACCATACAAGGCGATCCCTCTGTTTATACCGCAAGTAGTAGCCGCCTGCTTACGGGGTACAATTATCAATACGGACTTTATCATGGCACATCGCATCCAAGCTGCGGACAATCATGTTCGCCTTCCGGAGCTACAGTGTGGCCCGGAATTGAAATTGCAGACAGGCATTACCATACAACCGAAACCGCATATATCAGAAATCTTGATGATCCATATGGACTTCCGGGTGGAGATCTCGGCTTTCTTGGCTGGACTACTTATACACATCATAACGTTCCGTGAAACTGGAACTGTTAAAATTTGAGATCATTTAAACAAGATAGTGCTGGTTAACCAGCACTTATCTTGTCGCCTTAAAATCAAATAAACATCAATTTTCATTATGCATAACCGGCACTTTTGTATCAGTTATTGTATTATCAACCAGCGTATTATTAAAAGGTGCAACATCCTGTACGGTGCGCGATGGGTATTTAGCTGTATCAAACTTCCCTGTCCAGTCGGCGTTTTTGCTATCGCCAAGTAAAATGCCGGTTCCGCAGTGGGTAATATGGTTGTTTTTTACCAGGCAATCGCTCGCCGCAATATAAAACCCGATCTCTGTTTTTCCTTTAGCCATGCCGTACATCAACCTGATCCCCATAGGTAGTTTATTTAACCAATTATTGGTTATGGTATGATGTGTACCGTTTATTCGGATCCCACCTTTGCCCCCTTCAAACGTATTGCTGTCTATCAGGCAATCGTGCCCGCCGCGCATAACCAGTTCGCCGTGACAATCTTCAAAATAGTTATGAATATAGCTGTTGCCTGAGCTTTTGTTACTGATTACTTCCGGCTCCGCGCTGCAACGAATAAAGCGGTTATCACGCACAATGCTCCGGGTATATTGGGTACCTAACAGTACCGGGTCCTGGCCTATCTGCACACATTCGCCGCCATTGTAAACTTTCCAGGTTACGCTGTCCTTATCTTTAAATTCGTTATGGTCAACCAGTGTAAATAAGGGTGCTGCCTTGGCTGTAACCTTAACCTGCAGTTCCTGGTTATTTACGTTGCTTATAAAATTACAATGGTCAACCCTGTTGTGCTCTCCTATTCCTGACACTACAACAATTGGCATAAATTGCGTTTTTACTTCGTTTTTTGTGAAAGTGCAATCAGTTATGCGGCAATACTTTGAATCTTTCAGTTCAATTAAAATACCGGCATTCCCCTGCCCTTTAAACAGGTTACAGCCGGTAAAATTTAATCCTGAAATTACCGTATAGCTTCCCGTTAGCTGAAATACAGGATTATTTACCTCTCCTGAAAATATAACCTTTCCGGATGATTGAGCCCTTATGATAACCGGTTTACTAGCCGTTCCGCTAATTTGGGCAACTACCTCCCAGGCATTATAGCTACCATCGGCAATTACAATTTCATCGCCGGCCGCCGCTGTACCAGCTGCTTTTTTAAAATCATCAGGGTTGCTTACTTTATAAATTTTGGCTGATGCGCTGGTAAGTATGCAGAACAGGCAGCTCATCATTAATAATAAATTCTTCATATTAAGCTATTAATTGTTTAATTTAAAACCATATCAGCGGGTGCCTTACCGGTAAATTTCTAATTATCTCTTCATCCTGCGGTTCGTGATCAAGCTGCTTCCAGGTTGTTAACCAGTCAATATTTTGATAAGCATCTGCTCCAAAAACAAGGGATGGCCCGGCCACCGGCCAGCTCTCCCAATGCATTACATCATGCGGGTAGGGCCATTTATTTTTATCCTTCAAATAGGGATATAAAAACTCAATCCCTTTTTTGATTGATTTGCCATCACCGGTGCTATAATTCCACAGGTTGTTTTGCCGGGTGTTGAGTATGCTGCAAATAGTTGTCATAGCATCAAGATTAAATATGGAATAACCATAAGGCTTTGTACGTTTAAGCTCAAGCGGGAAACTACCATCGGTTGCCATTTGGGTTGGCAAAAGTATATCCTTATAACGATCTGTGCAGAACAGCAGCAGTTTATTGTTGCCTGTAAACCTTGCAAAACAGGCAACCTGCATTACCCAGCAGGTACCATGGTTATTTTTGGCATTCATTTCATCCTTACCATAGGGATGTGTCGTAAGCCATTTAAGATATTCATCAAACCACAACTTAATAACCGATAAGTTTTGTTTGGTTATGGCTGATGAGCTCTCCATCGTCATAATGCCCTGCACCACTTCCATTAATTGTATCGTATCAATAATGCCTATTCCCCTGCCGGTTGCCACGCCTTTAATGGCCTGGGCATATTGCAGATTGGGGTTCATCAATGTTTCGGGGTGAATGAACCAGGCCTGTAAATGTTTTACGGCCTGTTTTACATATTTTTCATCATGGGTAATTTTGTAAGCCGATGCCAATGCGCCTATAATGCGGCTAAAACGGATCATAGCTAAACGGTGCGCTACAAAATTCTGAGGATTGGTCATGCCATCTTTCTGAAGATAAGGCCCGTCCGGGTCGGAAGGATCCGGCCACCAGTAATCCCCTTCTGAATAATAATCATGTTTTCCACCTGCGCTCCGCAAACTTGTTTCTGCGGTAATGGTTACCGGTTCCTGCATTAACGCCCAGACCGCTTCTTTCAAAATATACGGTTGTAATGTAGCTTCAACCTGTTGTTTAAAGGAGTTGCCGGTTGTAAAGCCACAAAGCAGGAATACAATAAGGCACGAAGGGAAAAGGATCTTATGTCTCATTATTTATAAGTTTAAAAACTGCATAGGTGCATTTTATTGTGTGTTTTTACCAGGTGAAATCCATTTGTTTAATTACCGGAGAGACTTTAAAACCAGGATAACCGACCCTGCTTTACGCAAGGCCGGCAAACTGGCAATCAAATCAACTTCTCATATTTTAATAGCCGGCGTTTTGTGTCAGCTTTTTATTAGCGTCAATTTCTGTTTGAGGTAATGGCAGCAACAGTTTGTTATCATCAACCGTAATGCCGTTTACTGTCTGCTCTACCGATTTAAAGCGCCCTAAACGGATCAGATCCCAACGGCGGTGGCCTTCAATACATAACTCTCTCAATCTATCGCGCACCAGTGTATCTACGAAAGCGCTTGCAGATGGGGTATTTGTAGCGTCAAGCATTTGTGCGGCAGTTAAGCCGGCTCTCGTTCTTACTAAATTCAAGCCATTAAACTTATTAGGATCAGCGGCATTGATATTATTCATAGCCTCAGATTGCATCAGCAGCACATCGGCATAACGCAGTATTATCCAGTTCATGCGGGAGTTATTGCTTCCTTTTACCCATTGGTCATCGCGGTATTTATAAATATATGGGGTAGTGGGTGCGCCGGCTACATTGTTTGATACGTTCCAGGCTTTACGCACATCATTTTTATCATACACTTTGTTCATCAGGTAAGGATTAGCCACAAATGAACCCGAACCGCCCAATGCAGCCGGGCTGAACATCCGCACTGTAATATTTTGTGTGGTGCTGGTGTTATTTAACCCAAACTGTACCGAAAAAATATCTTCTTTTTGCGCTGGAAAATATTTCAAATCCCAGTTGAATACATCGCTGTATACCGGCATTAACTTGTATATGCCGGAGTTAATTACCTTGTTACATTCTGCCAGCGCGTTGGTATTATCATCAATTGCGGCAAATGTTGTACTTGTTCTTTGCAGGTAAACTCTTGCCAGCATAGCCGATGCCGCTCCTGACGATACCATACCTTTATTGGCAGTTGCTATTTTATCTTCACTGAGGCAATTGGCCTCTGCAAATTTTAGATCGGTTATTACCTGGTCATAAATTTTAGAAGAGGCTGTGCGTGTGGGAAAAAGGTTCGGATCTGTAGGGCTGGTAACAGGCACAGTAATTAAAGGCACATCGCCAAAACTGCGTACTAAATCAAAATAAGCCAGGCCGCGAAGAAACGCGGCGTTACCCAAAATATTGTTTTTTGCAGCGGCATCCATATTAATACCCGGCACATTAGCAAGAATGTCATTTGCCCTGCTGATTAGTTTGTAGCTGTTGGTGTACCAGTTGTTTATCTCGATATTAGCTGCCGTATACTGCACTTTATACATATCAATACGTTCCTGGTTTTGGGTTAATAACGGAATCAGGCCGTCGCCGGAGAGCTCCCCGATAATGTAAACAGTACGCTGATAATAGGCCTGGGGCTGCAGCTGGCTAAAAGCGCCAATTAAGGCCGCCTGCGCATCGTTGGCATTTTTGTAAAAGTTAGTGTTTGTTAATATACTGAAAGGTTTTTCTTCCAATGGTTTTTTGCATGCGGTTATAACTAAACCGGCGCACGCAAGTAATAATATATATGTCTTTTTCATGTTTTTTTTATTGATCGGGTTATACATTTAAAAACCAAATTTTACGCCTACAGTATAAGTCCGGACGTTTGGATAAGGATTATAATCAGTACCCAGCGAAGTATAGTTTCCACTTGAACTTGGGTAGGTGTTTACCTCCGGATCGTAGCCTTTGTATTTTGTAATCGTAATTAAATTCTGACCGGTTACATAAATGCTCGCTGTTTTAAAAACAGGGGTCAGTTTAGGTAAAGGCAGATCATAGCTTAGGGTGATAGTTTTAAAACGAAGGTAGCTGCCACTTTCCAGCACGTCGCTTGTAGGGCCTAAACTGCGCCGTAAAGTACTGCCCACAGCCGGTAACGTATTGCTGGTATTTTCGCCGTTCCAGCTATTGGTTAGTACGTAGGCCAGTTTGTTATCGTTAGTGGTACCGTTTTCTGTTTCTATTTTGTTTTCATTCAAAATTTGGTTACCGTAAACACCCTGTAGCAAAACAAACAGGTTAAAACGCTTTACAGTTAAACTACTGCTGAAACCGTAGCTGAACTTTGGCACCGCATAACCAATGATGGTTTTATCAAGCGCGGTAATATTATTATCGCCATTAAGATCTTTGTATCTCGGATCGCCGGGTTTAACAGCTTGTTTAGTGCCGCTCGCAGTAATTTGCGCCTGGCTTTGCCAAATACCATTAAACACGTAGCCATAAAATGCACCTATTGGCTGGCCTACCTGTAATATGGATGAATTTTGTCCGCCCGGGTATAAACTTGAGCTTACGTTACCTGTAATTTGATACGGTACACCTCCCAGGTCAAGTATTTTATTGATGTTCCTGGAGAAATTGAACATGGTTGACCATCTTACACCCGAAGTGTTGATGTTAATGGTGTTTAATGTTAGCTCAATACCTTTATTAGAGATCTTTCCCAAATTATCCAATACAGTGGTGTAGCCGCTTGAAGCAGGAACGGTACGGTTAAATAATAGCTTGGATGTTTTTTTATCATAATAGTCTGCCGTGAACGTAATACTGTTTTGCAGCAAGCCCAGGTCTATGCCGATATTATAAGATGTTGTTGATTCCCACTGCAGGTTACTGTTGGCAATATTGTTGGGCGAAGCCCCCACCACGCGTGTACCGTTAAGTAAATAGTTGTTAAACCCGTATTGTGATAATGAGGAATAAGGGTCGATGTTGGAGTTACCTACCGAGCCATAACCAAGGCGGAATTTCAAGTCGCTTATTGCTGTTATGCTCTGCATAAATGGTTCGCTGGATACCCGCCATGCAAACGCGCCTGAAGGGAAGATCCCGTATTTGTGCGATTCGCCCAAAACAGAGGCGCCGTCACGGCGTACAGATGCGGTTAATAAATACTTGTCTGACAAGCTATAATTTACACGGGCGATAAATGATTGCAGCGCATTGCTGTTTGTTGATGATGATGACGATAAATTGCCACCCACGCCTAAATTATCGGTACCTAAATTATTGGTTGTTAATGATTGCGCGGTTGCTGCATCTGTAGTAAATTTAAACTGCTGATAGGTATAACCAATCATGGCGGTTATGCTATGGATCTTTGCAAATTTTTTGGTGTAGGTAAGCGTATTTTCATTAAGCCAGTCATAATTTACCGGGGTTATAATTTGCCCGAAACCATTGGTTGTTAAGCCTAAATAGGTAGTGTTTGGCCTAAAAATACGCTCACGGCCAAAACGGTCATCAGTACCAACACTTACTCTTAACTTTAAGCCCTGTACTATTTCATACTCACCATAGCCATTTAAAAACACCCTGAAATTATTGTTGATATCGGTATTTAAAGCAGCGGCGGCTATTGGGTTACCCACAATATCAACATAGCCATTGGGCCCGTTCTGAAAAGTGTATGTACCGGTTGCCGGGTCAATTACGGGTACTATCGGGCTTATCCGCAATGCGTCAAGCAAAGTACCACCGGTGCTGCCCCCGTTGGTATTTACATTGGCAATATTTTGCTGCGTATAGGAGAATTGCGAATTTAAACCGAAGGTTATTTTCCGGCTGATGTCATGCGTAAAGTTAAAGCGAAGCGAGCCCCGTTTAAACCCGGAGTTAAGAATAATCCCCTCCTGGTCAAAATAGCCCATACTCACCAGGTATTTGGTTGTCTCGCTGCCGCCGCTTAATGAAACGTTTGCATTGGTTATAGGCGCTGTGCGGAACAGTTCTTTCTGCCAGTTAGTGCCCGCACCCATGGCGTCAATTTGCGCCTGGGTGTAAGGTAAAGCTGTTTGGGTGGTATTATATTGATTGTTGTAAGTAGTTACCCGGTTTAAATAAGTGGCAAACCCCTTTGCATCCAACAGGTCAAGCGTTTTTCCAACCTGCTGTACGCCCTGGTAAAAATCGGTTGATATTACATTTTTTCCGGCGGTGCCTTTTTTGGTTGTAATAATTACCACTCCATTGGCCCCCCTGTTACCATAAATTGCAGCTGACGACGCATCTTTTAAAACATCAATAGACGCAATATCATCCTGATTTATGGCCGATATATCGGCTCCTGCAAAACCATCTACAACATACAGCGGCTCGCTGCTATAATTTACCGAGTTTGTACCCCGGATCCGAACGCTGAATGATGCGCCCGGCTGTGAATTGGTTTGTGTTACCTGCACCCCGCTCACCTGCCCCTCCAATAACTGGGCGGTGCCGAATACCGGGGTTTTATCAACGTTACCAAGGCTCACAGAACCTACGGAACCGGTTACATCCCTTTTCTTTTGCGAACCGTAGCCTACAACTATTACTTCGTTCAGGCTTTTTGAAGCAACAGTTAATTGAACGTTTATAGTTGTTTGACCCGCAATGGCTATTTCTTTGGTATCATAACCTATCGAAGAAATGATTAACGTGCCATTTTCATCAGCGGTAATGGTATACCTGCCGTTCTGGTCGGTAGTGGCTCCTGTGTTGGTGCCCTTAAGCCGTACGCTTGCACCGGGCACCGGCAAATTTTTCTCATCGGTAATAACACCTGTTATTTTGATGGGCGCTACTGGTCTTATAACGCTCCGCACAGTGAAATTTGTTGAAATTATCCCCGCAGAACGTATTTCACGGGCATGCGCCGATGCGTTATTTAGCAGGAATAATACGGGTGTAACCGCTAAAACGGCACACCTTTTTAATGTTTTTTGTAAAAGTCTTTTCTTCATATTTATATATGTTGAACATTTGAAACTTTAATTTTTTGGCAAAGAAGTCCCCTACAACTTTTGGTCGTATTTTTTTACGATTGTAAGAGAAGTGTATTTTTTGAACTGTGGCCCCGGCTACAGCATGGCCTCTGCTATATTTCCGGCTTTTTTATTCCTTCATCTTCCATAATCAAGTTCTATTGAGTTAGTTTAATGTTTATAGTGGCTATTGGCAAGGGCGTAATTGACCAGATCAATGGCTGCTTTATCATTATCAAAGCCTGCCGGCAACCTGCCGTTAACATATTCATTGTACAGCCATGGGTCGCCTACAGCAAATACGGTTCCCTTTCCATATTTAACAACCGCTGCTATTATGGTCCCGTTTGCAGCTTTCAATGCAGCTGTTGCCTGTCCTTTTAAGCCGATGCTGCAAACATCTTTCATGAATGCTTTTTTAGCGGTTTTAAAAATGGGGTTATTGTTTATTAAAACAGCCCCATCATCAAAGTGGGCATCATCAATCACATGGTTTTGCAGATCGTTATTAAAGTGCATGCCAAAGCGTGCAGCAAGTGTGTTAAAATGCTCCAGCTCTACATTGACGCTATCATTTGCCATTAAAATAAGAACACCGCCAGCTTTTACCCATCCGGCTATCTGTTCAACATCTGTTTTTTGAATATAATTTGGATGAGGGTTATCTTTCAGATTATCCGGATCAACAATAATGTATATTGCTGTCCCCTGCAGATTCTTTGCGGTTGGCGCAGTATCCAGACTGGCTAAAGCAGCCCCTTTTGATTTGAAGGCATCACCCAAAACAGAGAACCCTGAATTGTCTGTATCCTCCCACATATAATGAAACCTTTTTACCTGGCCATCCTTTGCGGTGTGCGTTTCATGGTTATAATAATAATCGAGTGTTACGGTTTGCGCCGTTGCGTTTTCTATCGCAATTAAAAACACGAAGAGTATAGTGAAGAGCAACTTTCGTTTCATTTCAAATAAATATTTAATACGGAGACAGGGTTTATAATTGGAATATGTATTACTGCTCTTTATCAAAAATACCTTGATTACATTACTGTTTGCAGGCTTTTGAAGTATTTATTTACGATAACGTTTTAGCTGGTGCAGATAAACCGCATAAATTAGGATAAAATAAAA
>JAQBOS010000197.1 GCA_028287925.1 Mucilaginibacter sp.
GCCGACAATGGTTGAAATATTTGCACCCAAAACTTTACGGATCCCAATTTCTTTGGTGCGCTGTTCTGCTGCATAAGCGGCAAGGCCAAAAAGCCCCAAACAGGCAATCACAATGGCAAGTGAAGTAAACGCAATAGAAATTGTACCGATCCGTTGCTCAGCCCGGTATATTGCATCAAAATCCTCATCCATAAATGAATAATTAAACTCCTGTGTTGGCGCGAATGAATTGTATTTGTTTTTTATCTGCTGAATTATCTCCGGAATATTGGCCGACCGGATGCGCACGCTTACAGCGCCCCTGTCTTCATTCATTGTAAAAATTAACGGGGTAATATTATCTTTTAATGATCTGAAATTAAAGTTTTTCATAATCCCAATAATGCGATATTGCTTCAGCGTTTTAACCAAATTATCATTCGGGGCATAAAGCGGCTGGTTAATAGGATTTGAAAAATTAAGCATTTTGGCTGCAGCTTCATTTATCACAAGTGCAGCAGTATCTGTAAGGATATCTTTTGAGAAATTTCTCCCGGCAACTATTTTTATTCCGAGCGTTGGTAAATAATCTTCATCAATTGGCCAGATCTGTGAAAGGATAGCTCGCTTTTGATCAATAACAGGATCTTTAAACATGGTTGAGCCGCTACCGTAGCCACTGGTTGGCAACGCACCGGAAAGTGAAGCGTTTTGTACACCCGCCAGGCCCTGTACTTCATGTTTAAAAGCTTTGGCTGAATTGCCAAGTGACCATACATTACGTACGATCATTACATGGTCGCGGTTATAACCAAGATCTTTACTCTGGATATATTTCAGCTGATTGTAAATTACCAGGGTACCAATTATCAGGAAGATAGAAATTGCAAACTGGAAAACAACCAGGAAGTTGCGGAAAATACCACCTTTAAAACCTGCAGCGATTTTCCCTTTCAATACTTCAATGGGTTGAAAAGCTGAAAGATACAAAGCCGGGTATGAACCCGCCAGGCAGCCAATTATAATAATTATTAATAATAGCGCTGGTAACAGCCAGGACAGGATCTGCCCTGTAATAATCAATTCCTTGCCCGACATTTTGTTAAACTCAGGTAAAAACAACCAGGCGGCAAGCAATGCTATTAATGTGGCAAATAAGGTTACCAGGATGGATTCAGTTAAAAACTGAGCTATCAAATATTTACGCGGAGACCCTAATACCTTACGTACCCCAACTTCACGTGCCCGGTTTGATGAACGGGCAGTAGAAAGATTCATGAAATTAACGCAGGCAATAAGTAAAATAAATATGGCAACTGCCGAAAATATATAAACAGTTTTTATATCGCCATTGGCGCTCAATTCGGCAACGCTTCCCGAACGCAGGTGAATATCTTTCAGTGGGATAAGGGCGAACCTGAAATAATTACCGCTTTGTTCAAATTTATCAACAGTTAAATGGATGATGCTTTGTATCTGCGGTCCGGCATGTTTACGCATAAATGCCGGAAGTTTTGCAGTGAACTTTTTAGCATCAACCCCTTCTTTGAACAGAATATAGGTATTGAAGTTATTGCTGAGCCAAACATCTTCCTTGCTTTCATCAATGGAAGGCATCGATATAAAAAAGTCGAAATTGAAATGCGATTGTTTTGGGAGATCCTTTATAACCGCTGTAACTTTATACAGTGAAGTATCATTAAAGGTTAACGTCTGCCCTACTACATTTGTTCTGTCGAAGTATTTTTTAGCCATCCTTTCCGTTATAACAACGGTATGCGGCTCAGTTAAGGCATTTTGCGTGCTACCGCTTATCATGGGTAATGTAAAAATATTGAAGATGGAATTATCAGCATAAACCATCCTGTCTTCAACTATATTTTTGTTGCCCTTTTTTACCTGGTTACCTCCCCTGTCCCTAAATCGTGCAACCTGCTCAATTTCGGCGAAGTCGGCCTTTAATGCTGCAGCCACCGGGGCCGGGCACACAGCAAATGAGTTTTCTGCACCGCCAAATTTAATCTCACAATTTACCCTGTAGATCCTGTCGGCTTTGGTGTTGAACCTGTCAAAGCTTAATTCATCAAACACGTAAAATACAATAAGCAGGCAGGTAGCCAGGCCCAAAGCAAGCCCGAACACGTTAATAAAGGTAAATCCCTTATTCTTCATCAGTCCGCGAAACGCGGTTTTAATATAGTTTTTTATCATGGCGATTTGTTTTAGGCGAACTGTTAGCTTACAGACTTTTGAATTAGACGACTTATTAGCTTATTAGGTTGCACCTGTTTTACATTAATTAATTATAATTCATACAATTAATTCACCTTTTACCCCTATTCGCTCCTTAAACTTTTAACCGGGTTTGCCAGTGCTGCTTTGATAGCCTGGAAGCTTACTGTTGTAACAGCAATCATCATCGCCAATATGCCGGCTACAGCAAATACCCACCAGCCTATATTTACTTTGTATGCAAAGTCTTTTAGCCAGCTCTGCATCCCAATCCATGCAATCGGGAAGGCAATTATTGCTGCAATGCCCACCAGTAACAAAAACTCTTTTGATAACATATTTACTATTCCCGGTACGCTTGCACCCAGTACTTTCCTGATCCCAATTTCACGGGTACGCTGTAAGGTGCTGTAAGAAGCAAGGCCCAGCAGGCCCAGGCAAGAGATCATGATAGCCAGCACAGCAAAGTACATGAACAGTTTACCAAACCTGTCTTCAGTTGCGTACTGTTTATTGAAATTCTGATCTAAAAAATAATAGGTAAGCGGCCTTTGCGGAACTAATGTTTTCCATTTGCTTTGCACAGCAGCGATAGTATTTGGGATATCGCCGCCTTTAACTTTTAGCGTAAATACATTTATATTGTGCGGGTTTATCCGCAGATTTAAAGGCTTAACATTTTGCTGTAGTGATTCGAAATGGAAATCCTGAACAACCCCGATGATTATACCGGTTCGTCCCCATTGATTAAATTTTTTGCCTATTGCATCCTTAGCCGACGCATAGCCCAGGCTTTTTACGGTTGTTTCGTTTATAATAAAGGCTTTTGTTGAATCGGTAGCAAACTCGTTTGAAAAGGCACGACCTGCAACCATCTTCATCCCGTATTGAGGGATAAAATCAAAATCCACATCGTACAGGTTCATATTCATTGACAACAAGGCGCCCGAACGGCTTTCAGCTTCTGAATAAGCAACGCTGTTGCCGTTTCCGGGCGTTGTGCCCGAACCAGATGCTGATATCACCCCATTAATTTGCTTTAACTCATGCTTTATGGTTTCGCTCATACTTTGCGCAAGCGAGTCGCCGCTAAAATCAAGGATCAGCATTTGATCCTTTTGAAAACCAAGCGATTGGTTCCGCATGAAATTAAGCTGGTTATAAACAATAATAGTACCTACAATAAGCACTATTGATATGGTGAATTGTACAACAACAAGGCCTTTTCGTAAAAAGATCCCTTTAACAGACGAGGTAAAACGCCCCTTAAGCACGGTTGTAATATTAAAGTTGGTAAGTATCAGCGCCGGGTAAATGCCTGCAATAAAACCAATTGCCAGCGCTATAATAAAGAGTATAAAAATATAGCCGTGCTCAATAATATTATGGCTGATGATCTTACCCGCTAATAGATTAAACATAGGCAATAACAGCTGGCTTAACACCGCAGCTATAACAAATGAAATTAAGCAAATGATAACAGATTCGCCCAAAAACTGCGTTGTGAGCTGTCTCCTTTCGGCCCCCACTACTTTGCGGATCCCTACTTCTTTTGCCCTTTCTGTGGCCCTTGCGGTGGTAAGGTTTATAAAGTTTATACAGGCAATCAATAAAATAAATATGGCCACTATTGAAAATATGTACACATTTGATAGATTACCGTTAACCGGCGCCCCTCTAAAGGTATCCATATACACCTCTTTTAACGGCTCAACAAACAGTACATAATTATAGCCTTTCCTCCGTTTATCCTCGCTGATATGCTTTATTAAAAAATTCGGGAGCTTTGCCTGAAGTTTAGCGGCGGCATTTGCATCAGGAATTAACAAGTAAGTGAAATTGCTGAAATTGCCCCATTCATTCATATCTATCAGCTTCATTTTCTCCATTGTTGAAGCAGAAATAAGCATATCAAAGCTGAAGTGCGAATTAAGGGGAACGTCTTTAATTACCCCTGTAATGGTAACTGGTTGTTTGTCATTTAACCGGAGTGTTTTGCCAACAACATCTGTACCGCCAAAATATTTTTTGGCCATAGTTTCCGTCAATACCATGCTGAATGGATCTTTAAGTGCAGTTTCAGCATTGCCATGAATAAATGGAAAGGTGAAGATCTTAAATATGAAGGATCGGTAAAGCTGATATTGTTTTCCTGGAACTTCTCGTTTTTGTTTGTTACTAAAAAACTGGCTCCAAAGATCCTTGCATTTGCTTTTACTTCCGGGAAATCAGCCTGTACCGCAGGCCCCATCGGCGCGGATACGCTGCTCCAGTGAAGTACTTCATTCGGCGATTTAATATCCGTATTCAACCTGTATAGCTGGCTGAAGTTTTGATTAAACTTATCATAACTCAACTCAAACCGCACATACATGAAGATAAGGAAACATGCTGCCATTCCTACGGCAAGACCTATTATGTTTATCAGCGAAAAGCTTTTATGCCTCCAATGGTTCCTGAAAGCAATTTTAATATAGTTCTTTATCATTTTATTTGGTCATTAGTCATTGTGTCATTTGCTGCGCTGTCATTGGTCATTAGTCATTGGGCGCTTCGATAATTTTATTTTTTACTGTCCACTGTCTACTCACTCCGCAGGCTTTTAACCGGGTTTGACATTGCTGCTTTTATTGATTGAAAGCTTATTGTAACTACTGCTATTATTATTGCTGCAATGCCTGCAATTGCAAATACCCACCAGTTTATTGCAATCCGGTATTGATACGTCTTAAGCCAGTTGTGCATTGCCCAGTAAGCCACCGGGAATGCGACCAGGCAGGATAAAACCACCAATTGTAAAAACTCCATTGAAAGTAAACGGGCCAAACCGGGTACGCTAGCACCCAGTACTTTACGGATGCCAATCTCTTTGGTACGGCGCTCAGCAGTGTAAGCGGCTAAACCAAACAAGCCAAGGCATGAAATGATGATTGCCAGCGATGCAAACACCCTTGACAACTTACTAACCAGCATTTCTGATAAAAACATCTGATTAAACTGATCGTCAACAAAGCGGTAATCGAATGGATAAGCCGGGTTGTATTTTTTTAATACGGATTGTATAATGGCGAGAGATTTTTCAATGTCGCCAGGTGATTTTAGTTTTACATACATCAATGAGCAATTCTGTGGTGTAGCACTCCAAAACATTACCGGATCGGGTTTGCCATACATATCACCATATACATAATCATTTACAACACCCACAACCGTGGCGGATGTGGTATCACCTTCCCCATGCATTTTTTTCCCGATAGCACTTCCTTTACCCATTAGCTGTGCCATTGATTGGGTAATTACCGTTTTTAACGGACTCGCCGTATCCTGTATAGTAAGATTCCGCCCCTCTAAAATCTTTAATCCGGAAGTTTTGAAAAATTCAGGAGTTATATACCGTTGAGATATCAGTACTTTTGAACCGGCAGGCTTGCTATCCCAGGTAAGTCCTGAAGTGTTGTTGCCGCCGTAAATAATAGCATGGTCGGCAAGGGCTACATCTGATACGTACCCGGTATTTAAAAACTCCTGTTTTATTGGGTTAAAATTTTTGGCCATATCACCCTGCAGGTTCATCTCTATCAAACTATCCTTATTAAAGCCCATCTGCCTGCTTTTTATATGCTGGATCTGCTGGTAAACTATTATGGTGCTAATGATCAATACTATTGATGCTGTAAACTGCAAAACCACCAACCCCTTGCGGATATAAGAAGCGCTGCTATCTTTCAACTTTATTCCTTTTAATACTGATACAGGGTTAAATGAAGACAAGTACAATGATGGATAGCTGCCTGCAATAAGTCCACAGGTAACAGCTATAAACAGCAGGCCAATAATGTGATACGGGTTGTTAAAGCCCGGCACAAGCTGTTTTTGAACCAGCGTATTGAAAGCCGGTAAAACAAGCATTATAATTATTACCGCAAATATTGCGGAGATTAATGCCATAAATATGGCCTCCCCAATAAATTGAAAGACTAGTAATTTTTTGCCGGCACCCAGCACTTTACGAACACCTACCTCGCGGGCACGTTTTTCGCTTCGGGCAGTAGCCAGGTTCATGAAGTTGATACAGGCTATGAACAGAATGATCCATGCAATTATGGTAAACAAATGAACATATTCAATTTGACCGCCACCTGTTTTTTTGCCGTCCTTAAAATCATCATAAAGGTGCCAGTCATTCATAGAAAATAAAAAGCAATGCCCTAAGGCTGTAGGCACTCGCTTTTGGATATAGCTATAAAGCTGCTTATTTACAGTTTCAGGGTCAACTCCTTGTTTTAATTCAACATAAGTTATTGTAGATTGGTTCCCCCACTCTTTTAACCACGGACTTTGATCATAATATATTTTATAAGGCATAAACCATTCTGCCTGCAGGGATGAATTGGCCGGGAAATCTTTAATAATGCCCGATACAATATAATCCTGCTTGTTATCTACCCTTATATTTTTGCCCAAAACATCCTTATCACTTCCAAAGAATTTTATGGCTGTTTTTTCAGTTATAACAAGCGAATGCAGCTGTGAAAATGCAGATTTTGCATTGCCCTGTACAAATGGCATGGTAAACATGTTGAAAATATCCGGATCGGCGTATTTGCCGGAAGCGAAAACAGACTTATCCCCTTTTGAAAAAAGAAGCGAGGTTTGACTTTCAGATGCACGTGCTGTATTTGCAACGCCAGGAAGTTCTGATTTCATGGCCGGGCCCATTAGGCCTGGTGTAGAAGAATGCGTGAATACATAAGTATCATACTTCTGATTTTCACGAACAATGTAAAGCCTGTCTTTCTTTGTATTTACCGAATCGAAGTTAACTTCATCCTCGACCCATAAAA
>JAQBOS010000206.1 GCA_028287925.1 Mucilaginibacter sp.
GTGGTAAGGGTTATTTACTAGAGATCCAAAAACGGGAGGCGGAGCTAACAGGCATTCCATCGCTTAAAGTGTCTTTTAACAATGTGTTTGGCTATTACCTGGAGGTTACCCATAGTCACCGTGATAAAGTACCTGCTGAGTGGATCCGCAAGCAAACACTGGTAAATGCAGAGCGTTACATCACCCCCGAACTAAAAGAATACGAAGAACAGATCTTAGGTGCTGAAGAAAAGATCCTTGCACTTGAAACAAGGCTTTATAACGACCTGCTGTATTCTCTTGCCGAATATATTAAACCTATCCAGCTAAATGCACAGCTGGTGGCCAGGTTGGATGTACTGCTTAACTTCGCTACCATATCCATCAAAAACTACTATGTTAAACCCGAGATTAACGAAAGCCGGGTTATTGATATTAAAGGTGGCCGCCACCCGGTGATTGAGAAAAACCTGCCGCTTGGCGAAGAGTATATTACCAACGATGTTTTCCTTGATTCGGAAACACAACAGATCATCATTATTACCGGGCCAAACATGGCGGGTAAATCGGCTTTGCTAAGACAAACAGGATTGATCGTGCTGATGGCACAGATGGGGTGCTTTGTACCGGCCAAGGCTGCATCAATAGGTTTGGTCGACAAGATCTTTACCAGGGTTGGGGCATCTGATAACCTTTCATCAGGCGAATCAACCTTTATGGTGGAGATGAACGAAACGGCAAGTATCCTGAATAACCTATCCGACAGGAGCCTGATCCTGCTTGATGAGATCGGTCGTGGTACTTCAACCTATGACGGTATTTCAATTGCGTGGTCAATTGCAGAGTTTTTACATAATCAGCCGCTTGCAAGGGCTAAAACACTGTTTGCCACGCATTACCATGAGCTGAATGAGTTGAGCAATTCTTTTAACCGCATTAAAAACTTTAACGTATCGGTAAAAGAGGTTGGGCACCAGATCATATTTTTACGTAAGCTGGTGCCAGGTGGCAGCGAGCATAGCTTTGGGATCCATGTGGCCAAGCTTGCAGGGATGCCGCAAAAAGTACTGAGCCGCGCCAATGAGATCTTGAAAAAGCTGGAAAACGAACGGACAGGAGGGGAGCATATAAAAGAAAGTATCCGCAAGGTGCAAAAACAGGCTGTGCAAATGCAAATGTTCAGCATTGATGACCCTGTGCTGGTAAAGATCCGTGACACCCTTAATAATCTTGATGTAAATACCCTTACGCCTGTTGAGGCACTTATGAAACTTGATGAGATCCAACGGGTGATAAAGGGGTAATTTGATTTCGGAATTTGACCGGGATTAACAGATTTTAAGGATTAGGTGATGGATATCCTACGGTAATCGTTTAAATCCCTTAATCCCGGTTCGACTTCCGGACTACTCAACATGTTAATATGTTAAAAACATCTGCAAATAGGTAGATCGCTATTGCACTTACCTTTACAGCCATGAACAAATTCCACTACCTGTATTGTTTATTGGCGTTTACAATCATACTTTCATCGTGTCATAGCCGCAGGGCTGTAATGAAAGGCGCGCCTGGAGAAGTTGTAAAACCGCAGGCTGATATTGCAGATAAATATTCAGCCATTTTGGGCATTGACAGAAGCGAGATCCAAAACGGCAGGTTGTATGCTTTTATTGATAACTGGATGGGCACGCCTTATAAGTTTGGCGGCGAAGATAAAGATGGCGTTGATTGCTCCGGACTTGTACAATTACTGGAGCAGCAGGTATTTGGTATTAATATCCCAAGATCAACCAGTCAGCAAATCAATGTTATCAAGCGTAAATACGAGGAAGAGCTCGTTGAAGGCGATCTGTTGTTTTTTGATTACGATGGCAAGAAATTCAGCCACGTTGCGGTATACCTTCAAAACGGCTACTATGTACATGCCAGCTCATCAAAAGGGGTAATAATAACCAAGCTTCATGACCCTTATACCTATAAATATTTTTCAAGGTGCGGATCAATCGCAGATACTGCTCAGTTGAAAACAGATGACCAGGGCAAATAGTAAATATTAACGATTATCGTTTTTTAGCAACTATTTGTTTAGCTGCCTTTTTGTTTATTCTCCTTTTTTTAATTGCCTCGAATAACCTAAAAATGACCGGTTTGTTATTCTCTTCAGGATAATATTTTTTAGAAAGCATTGCTGTGGTAAATCCATAAATAGCTAATGGAAGCATTGCATAATAAGAGGGGGCTTTTAAAAAGCTTAGCCCGGCGAAAATCACTAATACCACCGGAATAATAATAAAGTTTAACCGTACAACTTTATATTTTAAAACAGGATCGAGGTTATCGGGATCAAAACATAATTTTTGCCGGTTAACCATAAGGTAACGCGTAAGCATAGTTTGGCTGAACGTACTTAGGAAAATAATAGCAGCGTAAGTGTAAATTCCCCAGCTGTAAGCCGCGCTTTCAGGGTTTATGTTTCCGGATATCAGTGTAACACCAAAGGGGAACAGGCTTACTGAAAATAAATAAAACAGGTTATAGCCCAGTAATTTGGCATCATAGTCTTTCAAGTGACTAAACATTTTTAAATGACTAAGCCAGTACATTGAAACCAGGAAAAAACTAAGTCCGTACGCAAATATTTTAGGGATCAGCTCAATAAGAGCATTACTTATGTGATTGAGATCCGAGTGCCGGAGCCCTTCAGGCAGCCGGATATCCAATACCATTATGGTAATTATAATAGCAAATACCGCGTCGCTAAAAAGAATTACCCGCTCCAGCTGAAACTCTTTTTTTATCTCCTGTTCTTCATTTTTATTCATTGCACCTAAATTAAAACATAATTGATAGTTTTGCACTACCATGTCAGCACCCAAAGAAAACTATTCTTTCTGGACAAAATACAAACGTTACGCAAGTAATGAGCTTTTGCTGTATATTATTATGATTGTGGGAATTGTACTCGGGATTATAATTTTCAGTTAACTTTTACCAGCACCACATTATACTCATCGGCATCAACAACAGATTGGTAAAAATCAACCAGGTCCTGGTACACCTCTTTATCGTAGGTACCACCAATTAATTGAAATTTACGCTTGTAAATTAATTTGTTACCCTTTAATTCCATAGTTACTGTGAAATTTCCAAAAGCTTTATTAAGATTTACATTTAAAGGCTTTTTTTCCAGCCGGTAGCCTGCAGGTAAAGTGTAAGTAACTTCGTCAACTTCAGTTGATCCACGGGTTATATTTACATTGTTTTGGCGGTTGTGGAGCTGTTTCGGTACGTCGTTTTCGCGGTTGGCCGGGTTAAGTAAAAAGTAAAATTTTCCATTATCCACAGTAGCATAGTCTCTTGCACTCAGCTTTATG